>JAYVDE010000321.1:0-5119 GCA_043749575.1 Burkholderiaceae bacterium
CCAACAACCCGCAGGTGCTGGCCGGCTGCCTGGACATCAAGAGCAGCATCAAGGCGGCGCGCTTTGTGCGCTTCTGCGATGCCTTCAACATCCCGGTGCTCACCTTCGTCGATGTGCCCGGCTTCATGCCCGGCACGGCGCAGGAGTACGGCGGCATCATCAAGCACGGCGCCAAGTTGCTCTATGCCTACGCCGAGTGCACGGTGCCCAAGGTCACGGTCATCACCCGCAAGGCCTACGGCGGCGCCTACGACGTGATGAGCAGCAAACACCTGCGCGGCGATGTCAACTTCGCCTGGCCCAACGCCGAGATCGCGGTGATGGGCGCCAAGGGCGCGGTGGAGATCATTTTCCGCGAGGACAAGGGCGACCCCGAGAAGCTGGCCGCCCGCGAGGCCGAGTACAAGGCCCGCTTCGCCAACCCCTTCGTCGCTGGCAGCCGCGGCTTTATCGACGACGTGATCCAGCCGCACGAAACCCGCAAGCGCATTTGCCGCAGCCTGGTGATGCTGCGCGACAAGAAGCTCGAAAACCCGTGGCGCAAGCACGGCAACATTCCTCTTTGAGCCGGCGCTAGGAGCACAAGAACATGTTCAAGAAAATCCTGATCGCCAACCGCGGAGATCGCGCCGAAGGCGCGGTCGCGACAGCGACAAAATGCCTGGTGCGCGCAGCGCACGCAGGCGAGTTCCCCGCGGAGAACCCGCATGTTTAAGAAGATCCTCATTGCCAACCGCGGAGAGATCGCCTGCCGGGTGATCAAAGCGGCCAAGAAGATGGGCATTGCCACCGTGGCGGTGTATTCCGAAGCCGACCGCGACGCCCGCCATGTTGAATTGGCCGACGAAGCGGTGTTCATCGGTGCCGCGCCATCGCGTGAAAGCTACTTGGTCGCCGACAAAATCATCGCCGCCTGCAAGGCCACCGGCGCGCAAGCGGTGCACCCGGGCTATGGCTTCTTGAGCGAGAACGCGGCCTTTGCGCGCCGGGTCGAAGAAGAAGGCATCACCTTTATCGGCCCCAAGCACCACAGCATCGCCGCGATGGGCGACAAGATCGCCTCCAAGAAGCTGGCCCACGAGGCCCAGGTCAACACCATTCCGGGCTGGAACGCGGCGATCGAATCGCCCGCGCGGGCGGTCGAGATCGCCAAGGACATCGGCTACCCGGTGATGATCAAGGCCAGTGCCGGCGGTGGTGGCAAGGGCCTGCGCGTGGCCTTCAACGACAAAGAGGCCTTCGAGGGCTTCAGCGCCTGCACCAACGAGGCCCGCAACAGCTTCGGCGACGACCGGGTGTTCATCGAGAAGTTCGTCGAGAGCCCGCGCCACATCGAGATCCAGGTGCTGGGCGACAGCCACGGCAACGTGGTCTACCTGCACGAGCGGGAGTGTTCGATCCAGCGCCGCCACCAGAAAGTGATCGAGGAGGCGCCGTCACCCTTCATCAGCGAGGCGACGCGCCAGGCGATGGGCGCGCAGGCGGTGGCGCTGGCCAAGGCCGTCAATTACCAGAGTGCCGGCACGGTCGAGTTTGTCGTCGGCGCGGACCAGAGCTTCTTCTTCCTGGAGATGAACACCCGGCTGCAGGTGGAACACCCGGTGACCGAAAGCATCACCGGCATCGACTTGGTCGAGCAGATGATCCGCGTCGCCGCCGGCGAGAAGCTGGCCTTCACGCAGGAGCAGATTCCGCGCCGCGGCTGGGCCATCGAGTGCCGCATCAACGCCGAAGACCCGTTCCGCAACTTCCTGCCGTCCACCGCCCGGCTGGTGCGCTACCAGCCGCCGGCGACCACGATGGAAGCCTCGATGCCGGTGCCCGCGGGGGGTGGCGTTCGGGTCGACACCGGCGTCTACGAGGGCGGCGAGATCCCGATGTTCTACGACTCGATGATCGCCAAGCTGATCGTCCACGGCGTCGACCGGCGCGACGCCATCAACAAGATGCGCGAGGCGCTGAATGGTTTTGTGATCCGCGGCGTGGCCAGCAACATCCCGTTTCAGAGCGCGCTGTTGGCGCACCCGAAGTTCATGTCGGGCGACTTCAACACCGGCTTTATCGCTGAGCAGTACCCGCAGGGCTTTCGCGCCGAGGACGTGCCGCACGACGACCCCGACCTGCTGGTGGCCTTGGCCGCCGCGATGTACCGCCGCTACCGTGACCGCGCGGCCGGCATCAGCGGCCAGTTGCCCGGCCATGGCGTGCAGATTGGCGAGCAGTTCGTCGCGGTGGTCAAGGGCCAGGCGGGTCGGCACCGCCACCTGCCGCTGAGCATCAAGCTGGCGGCCAGCGGCGGCCAGTTGACGGTGACGCTTGGCGGCAAACCTTATGTGCTGGACTGCTACTGGGACTTCGGCGGTATCCGTGCCACCGGCAGCTGCAACGGCCAGCCCTTCACCGCGCAGTTGGAACGCCTGGGCAGCTGGTACCGCGTCGCGCACAACGGCTTGTCCATCGAGGCCCAGCTGATGAGCGCGCGCGCCGCCGAATTGCTGCGCATGATGCCGTTCAAGGCGCCGGCCGACATGAGCAAGTTCTTGCTCTCGCCGATGCCCGGGCTGCTGGTCAACGTCGCCGTCAAGGCCGGCCAGGCGGTGCAGGCCGGTGAACGGCTGGCGGTGATCGAGGCGATGAAGATGGAGAACATCCTGACCGCGACGCAGGACGGCGTGGTCCAGGCGGTGCTGGCGACGCAGGGCGAGAGCCTGGCGGTCGACCAGACTATCCTTTCTTTTGCCTGAATACCTTTCTACTCCTCTGCTTCTCTGCTATCCCTGATGACCACTCTGAGCCTTGCCGAAAAATCAATCACCCTGCACCGATCAACCCCGCCAGTAGCACCGGTCGCCGCCAAGGCTGGTCAGTGGACGCCCGAAGCGGTACTGGCCTTGATGCAAATGCCGTTCATGGATTTGGTGCAGCGGGCGCATGCGGTGCACCGGCAGCACTTTCCCCGCGCTGACATCGAGCTGGCCTCGCTGCTGTCGGTCAAGACCGGCGGCTGCCCCGAAGACTGCGGCTATTGCCCGCAGTCGATCCACCACGACACCGGTGTCGAGGCCAGCAAGATGCTGGCGCCCGACCAGGTGTTGGCGGCCGCGCGGGCCGCGCAGGCCGCCGGTGCATCGCGCTTTTGCATGGGGGCGGCCTGGCGCAGCCCGACCGACCGCGACGTCGACAAGGTGGCCGAGCTGGTGCGTGGTGTGCGTGCGCTGGGCCTGGAAACCTGCGCCACGCTGGGCATGCTGGCGCCCACGCAGGCCCGCACTCTGGCCGCTGCCGGGCTCGACTTCTACAACCACAACCTCGACAGCGCGCCCGACTTCTATCCGCAGATCATCGGCACGCGCCTCTACCAAGACCGGCTGGACACGCTGGCCCATGTCCGCAGTGCCGGCATCAAGGTCTGCTGCGGTGGCATCGTCGGTCTGGGTGAAACCACCGCGCAGCGCGCCGGGCTGATTGCCGAATTGGCCAGCCTAGACCCGCCGCCCGAATCGGTGCCGGTCAACAACCTGGTGCGGGTGGCGGGCACGCCCTTGGCCGACAACCCGGCCGTTGACCCCTTCGAGTTGGTGCGGGTGATTGCCGCAGCGCGCATCACCCTGCCGCAGGCGCGGGTGCGCTTGTCGGCCGGTCGGCGCGAATTGGGCGACGGCATCCAGGCCTTGTGCTTCATGGCCGGCGCCAATTCCATCTTTTACGGTGACAAGCTGCTGGTCACCGGCAACCCCGATCTGGCCGACGACCGTGCGCTGCTGCGCCGGCTCGATCTGCAGGTTTCCAGTGAGGTCACCGCATGAGCACGCCCAAACCGTTCCGCATCCTCGGCATCCAGCAGATCGCCATCGGCGGCCCCGACAAGCAAAAGCTCAAGGCCTTGTGGGTTGACATGCTGGGGCTCACGGTCAAAAGCACGTTTATCAGCGAGCGCGAGAACGTCGACGAGGACATCTGTGCGTTGGGCCATGGCCCCACCGCGGTCGAAGTCGACTTGATGCAGCCGATCGACCCCGACAAAAAACCGGCGGTGCACACCACGCCGCTGAACCACGTCGGCTTGTGGGTCGACGATCTGCCCCAGGCGGTCGACTGGATGACCGCCAACGGTGTGCGTTTTGCACCCGGTGGCATCCGCAAGGGCGCCGCCGGCCACGACATCACCTTCATCCACCCCAAGGGCAACGAGCAGTTTCCGCTCGGCGGCGAGGGCGTGCTGATCGAACTGGTGCAGGCGCCGCCCGAGGTGGTCGCGGCGCTGGGCTGAACAGGGCGCGGTCGGCCTGCGGCGGCCGGACCCAGAACGAAGACGCTTGACGCCGGGAACTTCGGAGCGCTGAATCAAAAGCCGGCCAAAGCGACGGTCTACGACGCCTCGGTCGGCATCCGCCTTTCGTTCAGCGCATACAGGAGCCCTTCACCATGAACAGCCACGTCTACAAGTTCGTTGAGTTGGTTGGTTCGTCGACCGTCGGCACCGACGACGCGATCCGCAACGCCGTCGAGACGGCCTCCAAGACGATTCGCCACCTCGACTGGTTCGAGGTGACAGAAACACGGGGTCATGTCGCCGACGGCAAGATTGCGCACTTCCAGGTGACGCTGAAAGTGGCCTTCCGCCTGGAGCCGTAGCCGCTCGCGTGGCGCCGCCGGGTGACTTTCAAGCCGGGTCGCCCGCCGCGTCTTCGCCGCGCAACAGCGCCAGCATCTGGGCTGAACCCAGCACCGTGCCGCCACCACCGTCCTGACCCGACAGCACGCCTTCGGCCAGCGCCCGCTTGCTGTGGTGCAGCTTGACGATGCGGTCTTCGATGGAGCCCTGCGTCACCAGCCGATAGACTGTTACAGGCCGCTGCTGGCCGATGCGGTGGGCGCGGCCGCTGGCCTGGTCCTCGGCAGCCGGGTTCCACCAGGGGTCGGCGATGATCACGTAATCAGCCATCGTCAGGTTCAGGCCAAAGCCGCCGGCCTTCAGGCTGATCAGGAAAAAGTCGCCCTGGCCGGCCTGGAAGGCGTTCACGCGCTGTGTGCGCTGGGCCGCCGGGGTGCTGCCGTCCAGGTACTGGTAGCTCAAGCCCGCCGAGTCCAGCCGCTCACGCAGCAGCGCCAGAAAGTC
>JAYVDE010000322.1:0-13194 GCA_043749575.1 Burkholderiaceae bacterium
CCGACACCGGGGCGTGCATGTGCCTGTTCGAGGCCGCCGACGCAGACACCGTGGAGCGCCTCAACCGCAGCGCGAAGATCCCCTTCGACCGCGTCACGGTGGCGCTGGATCTGACACCCTGAGCGGCTCACACCGGCCGTGCTGCAAAGACTTCCCGGGCCCGCTCGCCCGTGCCGCGATGCACGCTGCCGACGATAGCCGCCGACGGGCCGGCGGCGAGCATGCGTGCGAAGGCCTCGCGCATTTCATCGGTGGTCACCGCCTGCAGGCGCGCCAGGGTCTCGCCGGGCGAGCGCAGGCGGCCGTGAACAAAGGCTTCGAGGGCTGCGTCTTTGAGGCGGCGCAGCGGTTTTTCGGCGTCGTGCAGGCGGCGCAATGCGATCTGGTTGCGCGCACGGTCGAGATCGACCGCATCGATGGCCTCGGCCTGCGCCCGCAGCAGGCCCAGCATCGCCAACACGTGCACCGGCCGCTTTGAAGCATCGCCGGCTACTACCGCGTTTGGCCGTTCGCTGCCAGCATCGCCAACATGTGCACCGCCCCGGCCCACAGGCTACATTGCCCCGAAGGCCATCGGGGATCCCGCTCCCACCCCGACACCACCGGCCCTGGACGCCGCGCGCGTGCTCACGCGCTGGGTCACGCCGAAATTGACTGCATCGGCCGCCGCGTCGAAGAGGTGGTGCCCAGCACCTTGATGGGGCAGGTGATCGACAGCGGTCAGCCGATCCTCGTCGACCTGCTCAGCAATCAGGCCGGCACGCCCCAAGGGGATGGGGTCACAGGGATGGGGTCAGGTCTTGCATTTCCCATCCCCACCCCGTTCAGCAGCGCCAATCAATCTGCTGACGTGCGAAACAGAAAGTCCGAACATCCAATCCTTTGCCAACGCGGTGATCGGTGATGCCGCAATCCGTTCAGTCCAACCAGGTTTATCCGACGCCATCGGCAACAGCGCGCTCGGCCGGCTTCGATGAGGCGTCGGATAAACGCTTTCCGTTAGGTCGCGCAGCAGATCGCGCGTCAAGTCAGCTTATTGCGCCCCGCGCGGCGCGATGCCATCTGGGTTCACCGTCAGGTACTGCCCATGCAGGCCGGCTTTGGCGTAGTCCTCGGGCGGCACAACAGGGTGGAAGCGCGCGAAGTTGAAGGCCTCGCCGAGCTTGCCTTTGGCCACTTCACCTTCCACCTGAATGGCCGGGACCAAGTGGCTCTGGCGCATGAAGGCCGGCAGCGCGAGGTAGACCAGCTCGATGCGCGTGATGTCGATGGCGTGGCCGGCTTCGGCGTGGCGGTCCAGTTCGGGGTCCTGCAGCAGCGCCACGGCCAATGCGGCTGCCATCGATGGCAGCTTCACCGCCACGCCAGCACCCAGCGCACACCAAGCGTGAAAAAATGTCGGCCATGCGTGATAGGGCACCACTGGCGCCACCCGGTTCGACGAAGGCCAGTGTCTTGGCGCCAGCACCGCGTGCGGCCACCCCTTCAACGCTGTAGCCGTACTTCACCGTGGCCTGGCCGGCGCCGCGCTTCTGCACTTTGCCCTTGGCGTCGAGCAGGCTCACCTGTTCAAGCTGCACGCTGGCCGGGCCGGCTTCACGCCCCAGCAGGTCATGCTGCCCGTGGCGCTGACCTGCGGCGCCACCAAGCGCGACTTCGACCGCACGGTGGCGCCGCACCCAACGGCGGCCGAGGAGTTGGTGCTGATGCGCGAGCCGGTGCGGCACGTGACCCAGACCGCGCCCGCTGACGGGGCTGGCCAGCCGCGCCCGCGCTGAACGGCGGATCAGCAGATCGCCCGATTTGCCGAACTGCCGAACTGCCGACTTGGCCTGCCCTACTTCAGCTCGATCTCGAGCATGGGCAGCCGGGCTTCGAGCTCGTGCCGCTTGACCTTGCCGGTGGTGCTGCGCGGGAACTCGTCCAAGCCGATGAAGACCACCGTTTTCGGCAACTTGTAGCGGGCGATCTTGCCCTCGCAGGCGGCGCGCACCGCTTGCTCCGTCAGCGTGTCGTCGCTGCGGGCCACAAAGGCCACCGGCACCTCGCCCCAGCGCGCATCGGGCTGGCGCACCACCACCGCTTCCAGCACCCGCGGGTCGGCCAGCAGCACCCGCTCGATCTCGGCCGGGTAGATGTTTTCGCCGCCCGACTTGATCAGGTACTTGCGCCGGTCGACGAAGTCCAGGCTGCCGTCGGGGTTGCGCACGAACACGTCGCCCAGGTGGAACCAGCCGCCGCGGAAGTCCTCGGCGTTGGCCTTGTCGTTGGCCCAGTAACCGCTGAACAGGCTGGGGCCGCGAAAGGCCAGTTCACCCGGCTGACCGTCGGCCACCTCGACATCGTCCTCGTCGACCAGTTTGATCTGGCAGTACGAGTTCTGCTGCTTGGACAGGCGCTGCGGCCAGGCGCCCACCGCGATGGTGCCGCGGCTGGCCGGCGGGCTGCCGGTCTCGGTCGAGCCGAACGAGTTGCGAAACGGCGCCTGGTACAGCGCGGTGATGCGCTGGATCTGCGCCGCCGGCACCAGGTCGGCCATGCAGCCGATCGAACGTGCGCCCTTGGGTGTCAAGCCGCTGCGGTCGATCTCGGCGATCACGCGGTCGATCATGCCGGGCATCAAGGTGAGGTGGCCAATGAACTCGCGCGACGTGATCTCGACCAGCGCCTCGACCTGCAAGCCGTCCATCACGATGACCTTGCCACCCTGCATCAGCGTGGCGTAGACCGAGTCGGTGGACACCATGTGAAACAACGGCGCCCAGGCGATGAACGGATCGCCCGGCTGCACGGTGCTGTCGATGCGCCCGATCATGCTGCGCGCCACCATCGCGCGCTGGCTGATCAACGCGCCCTTGGGCAGGCCGGTGGTGCCGCTGGTGTACAGGATGACCAGCCCAGCCTCGGCGTCAACGTCACCGGCGGGTTCACTTTCCGGATCGGCACCTGGGGCGGCACCTGAGGTGTTGGTGAGCAGGTCGGCGTAGGCCAGATCGAGGTTGACCAGCCGGTCAACACCCTGGGCGATGCGGCCCACCGCGTCGGCCTGCCGCTGCGAGTAAAACAACACCTGGGGCGACACCAGCCGGATGCAGTGCGCCAGTTCGGGGTCGGATTGGCGCCAGTTCTGGCACGCCAGGATCAGGCCCAGCTTGGCCACGGCCAGTTCCAGTTCGACGTACTCGGGCCGGTTCTCGGCCAGCACGGCGACGCGGTCGCCGGCTTGCAGGCCCATCGCCCGCAGCGCATGGGCCAGCCGGTTGACCCGCTGGTTCAGCACCCGGTAGGTCCAAGACCGTCCTTCGAATTCGAGCGCCGGCCGCTCGGGGTGGCGCGCCACTTGCGCCGCAAACAGCCCGGCGATGTTCAATTGCCCGGCACGGGCGGGCAGGCTGGGCAAAGCTTGAAGGTCGGTCATCGGAGGCTCCTGCTGCGGGTGGGCGGCCAGCGCGGGCACACCGGTTTTGATGGGATCATGGCACTGTAGCCAGCGGGCCCGGACGGCCGGCTCGTCCGTTCGGACGAATTTCCGCCAAGCACTTTGAAGCCACCCTGCCGATGCACGATCACCCGACTTCCCGCCCTGCCGCTCGCCGTGAGGTCGCCAGCATCACCGGCGTCGGCGAAACGGCTTACAGCCGCGGTCCCGCGGCGCGCAGCAGCTTGGCGCTGCAGTTGGAGGCCGCGCTCGCCGCGGTGCACGATGCCGGCCTGCAACCGGGCGACATCGACGGCATCGTGCCTTCATCGGGCGGTTCGGCGACGGCCGAGGACTTCATCGAGAACTTCGGCCTGAAAGACCTGCGCTTCTCGGCCACCGTGCCGATGGGCGGCGCCAGCGCGGTGGCGGGCCTGCAACTGGCCGACGCGGTGATAGCCGCCGGCATCTGCCGCCATGTGCTGCTGGTGGTGGGCCGCGACGGCCGCAGCGGCAACATCGGGGCGCGGCTGCGCGGCACACCGCAGTTCCGCACCGTGGCCGAGTTCGAAACCCCATCGGGCGCCTTTGCGCCGGTCGAGCTGTACGCGCCGATGGCCCGCCGCCACATGGCCACCTACGGCACCCGCAGCGAAGACTTCGCCCACATCGCAGTCACCATGCGCCAGCATGCGATGGGCCAGCCCAACGCGCTGATGAAAAAGCCGATCACCGTGGCCGACCACCAGGCTTCGCGGATGATTGCCGACCCGTTCCGGCTGCTCGACTGCAGCCTGGAGAGCAGTGGCGCCGCCGCCGTTGTGGTCAGCGCCCGGGCTTGCGCGGCCGACTTGCGCCAGCATCCGGTGCACCTGATGGCCAGCGCTGAAGGCCACCCCGATTCACCGTCGACCATCACCCAGCGGCCCGAGCTGCTGCAACTGGGCATTGCCAAAGCCGCGTCACGCGCGTTCGAGCAGGCCGGCGTCACGCGGGCCGACATCGATGTGGCGGCGATCTACGACTGCTTCACCTACATCGTGCTGTGCCAGCTGGAAGACCTGGGTTTCTGCGCCAAGGGCGAAGGTGCGGCCTTTGTGCGCGACGGCAACATCGCCCTGGGTGGGCAGTTGCCGGTCAACACCCACGGTGGCCTGCTGTCGCAAGCGCACATGGTGGGCATGAACCACATCGTTGAGCTGGTGCGCCAGTTGCGCGGCCAAGCCGCCAACCAGGTGATGGGCGCCGAGCTGGGCTTGGTCACCGGCTACGGCGATCTGGGCGACGGCTCGATCGCCATCTTGCGCAGGGGATGAACATGCAGCCGATGATGTCGATGGAAGCCCAGCCCTACTGGGACGGGCTGCAAGCCGGCCAACTGCGGGTGCAACGCTGTGGCGCTTGCGGCCAACTGCGGCACTACCCGCGGCCGATGTGCCCGGCCTGCCAATCGTTCGAGGTCGACTGGGTGGTGCTGAGCGGTGCCGGCACGGTGCACAGCTGGACGCGGCCGCACCAAAGCGCCCTGCCCGGCTTTGCCGACCAGGTGCCGTTCACACTGGTCACGGTCGACATGGCCGAGGGCGTGCGGGTGCTGGGCCGCCTGGTCGACCCCGACCTGGCGGGCTTGCAAGTGGGTGCGGCGGTGGCGGCCACCGTCGAGCTGGCCGCATCAGGCCGGCCACAGCCGGTTTTCCGGCTGCTGCGCGGTGGCTGAGCCGGTCCGCTCAGGCGCTCAGCATCACCGCCAGGGTGTCGACGGGCTCGGCCCAGTCGGCGTCACGCTGGATCGCCTGGCGCAGAAACTGCACCTGGCTGACGGTCCAGAACGGCGCGTCGCAGAGTGACACGCCGGCCGGCAGTGGCCGGTGGCTGGCGACGAAGTGCTCGATCGCCGCCGGCTCGTCGGCCAGCCCGAGTTGGCGGAACAACTCGGCCAACGGGTGGAAAGGTGTTTCCATAGTGGGGCTCCTCGGTGCGGTCAGGGTGTGGGCAGGACGGGTTGGTGCGGCTGTCAGTGTCCGTGCAGATCAGGGCGGTGGTCGGGTCGGTGACTCGATCCAGCCGATGCGGCGGCGCAGCCGGTCGACCGCGGCGCTGTCGCCGGCGGCTTGCGCGCGCTGCAATTGCACACCCAGCCAGGCCAGCAGCGGCCGCCGCCAGCCCATCGCCGACGCGGTCGCCACCGCCTGCGTGATCACGGCCGGGCTGGCGCGGCCAGTCTGCAGCAGCACGCCGGCGGCCACCAGCTGCGACGCCGGATCGGCGATCTGCTGCAGCGCCGCGGCCGCCGCGCCGGCATCGGTGGCCGCCGCCACGGCCTGTTGGGCTGCGGGCAGCAGGCCAGCCTGGACGGGCAGCAGCCGGCCGGCCAGGTAGTCGGCATAAGCCTGCTCGGGCGCGGGCGTGTCGGGCCGCAAGCGCTCGAAACCGTCGCAGGGGCCGAATTCGAGACTGGCCACCCGGGCCGCGCAGGCCAGCAACTCGGCACGCGCCAGCAGGTCGGCACGGCCGGTGCGGGCAGTCTCGCGGCGGGCCCGGTCGAACTCGGGCTGCGCGGCGCGTGGGTCACCGCGCAAGTAGGCGGCAAAAGCCTGCTCGGACGCGGCGCGGGCGTTGAGCTGCCAATCGGGCGGCGGCGGCCCGCTGGCGCAAGCCGTCAGCAGCCCTGCGGCCAGCAGGGCAGCGGCCGCTGCCAGGGCCGGTGGCGGCCGCACGGTGCGGTGCGTGGCGTGGCGCATCAAAGGCTTCATGGCAACCGCAACTCGGTGTCGCGCGCAAACGGCCACTTGCGGTTGACCTCGTCGACCAGTTGCTGCACCTTGCGCAGGCTGGTCTCGACCTCGCTGCGCAGCGCGCCCAGGTCGGTGGTGGCGCTGCGGGTGTTGCCGGCAATGGCCTGGGCCTCGGCCAGCACACCGTCGACCCGGGTCAGCGTGGCGCGTGCATCGCCCAGCAAGGCGCCCAGCTGCAGCACAGCGGCGCGGGTTTCCGGCAGCAGGCCCAGCGGGCCGAAGACCTGGGCATCGGCCTTGACCGTCAGCGTGTCGGCATGGCCGGCCAGTGATTCGAGCCGCGCCAGCAGCGCGTTGGCGCGGTCCAGCGTGATCAGCAGCTTGGCGGCATCGGCCTCGTTGCCCAGCAACAGGCCCAGCGCCCCGCGCGGGCCCTTCAAGCGCTCGGTCGCGGCCTGCAAGTTGGCCAGGCTGCCGGCCAGCGCGGCGCTTGGCGCTGCCAGCCCGGTCAGGTGCTGGATCAGGTCGCGGGCGGCGGCCATCAGCTTGGGGATCTCGCCGGTGGCGTCGCCGGCCAGCACCCGCCGCTCGGCGTTGTCGGGCAAGAGCGGATCGGCCAGCACACCGCTGTAGGCGCGCAGATTGGTGTTGCCGACCAGGCCACGCACCAAGGTGAACACGCTGCTGGTGCGCAGCCAGCGGGCATCTTTGCGCGGCACGTCGATCAGCAGGCGGGCGTTGCCGTCGGGGCCCAGCTCGATGCGGCGCACGCGGCCGATCGGGAAGCCCGAGAACGTGAGGTCCATGCCGACCACCACGCCTTCGGAGTCATCGGCCACCAGCACCAGGCGCTGGGTGGCCTCGAAGGCGCCGCGGGCGTACAGCAGGTAGCCGATGGCGCCACACACCAGCAAGGCCATCAGCGCCAGCAAGGCGGTGGCCTTGGCCTGCAGGTGCGCCACCGTCGACGCGGCCACGGCGGCCGGCAGGGCGGGGGCCGCAGGCACGGGCACGGGCGGCGTGGTTTCGGTCATCGGGGGAGGGGCGTTGGGCGGTCGTCGGCCGGTCACGGAAAGATCGGGGCCAGCGTCGTCAATAGTAGTTGCCGACCAGCGACGCGGCCTCGATCAGCAGGATCAGCATGAACATGCGCACCAGGCTCTGCAGCTCGACGCTGGCGCGCGATGCCCGCTGCGGTGCCCGCTGCAACGCCGAGGCGATCGGCACCAGCGACACCACGCCGCTGAGGCCGAACACCTTCAGCGCAAAGATCATCGACACCGCCGGGTTGAAGACACGGCCCACCGTGCGGGTGTAGCCGTCGAAGCCGCCCCAGGTCAAACCGTGCACCGACAGGTAGGCCAGCCCCAGCGTCAGCACACAGCTGAGCGCGGCCAGCAGCAGCACTGCGAACATGCCGGCCAACACGCGAGGCAAGACCTCTTCGACCAGCGGATCGCGGCCCTGCGCCAGCAAGGCCTCGAAGTGGCCGCGGCCCCGCAAGGCGGCCAGCTCGGCGGCCATCGGCAGCGTGGTGCGCAAGGCCGCAAACAGCGCAGCGGCCAGTGGAATCAGCTCGAGCACCAGCACCCGCACCACCATCTCGAGCGCGTACTGCGTCAGGCCGTAGCTCAGCGCCGTGACGGTGACGATGCGGATGACGACCAGGCTGATCAGCGCCGTCACCACGGTGAAGCCCGGCAACATCGGGCCGCTGGCCAGGTAGAGGTGCGCGACCAGGCCTTGCCGCCCCAGCCGCCGATGGCTGGCCGGCGACAAGGCCAGCACGCCCATCACCGCGCCGAGGTGGACGATTTGCCACCAGCCGCCCAGCCAGAACTGGGCCGCGCGCCAGCGGCCGGCGCTTGTCTGCGATGAAGTGGTCGGGGCCATGGCGCGATGATAGGCAGCTGCCGGCACCCGCCGGTGGCCGCAGCGCCAGCCCTGCCGCCGATGCCACCGCAACAGCAATTGCAACTGCAGCTGCCACTGCAACTGCAACCGCAACTGCAACCCCAATCCTTGCCCCAACGACCATGCGTTTGCCGCCAAACCACTCCCCCTTGACCGCGGCCTTTTGCGGCGCAGCGTTCGCCACGCCCTGGTGGCGCTTCGCCCTGGCCTTGCTGCTGTGTGCCGTAACGTGGCTGGCGCTGGTGCCGCTGCCACCCCAGTTGCTGAGCACCGGCTGGGACAAGCTCAACCACTTGCTGGCCTTCTCGACCCTGGCGGTGGTCGCGACGATGGGCTTTGCGGCCGCCTGGTGGCGCATTGCCGCGGGTTTGCTGGCCTATGGCGGGCTGATCGAGATCCTGCAGGCCTTTTTGCCCCCGCGTGACGCCGATCTGGCCGACCTGCTGACCGACGGTCTGGGCATCGCCGTCGGCCTGCTGCTGGCCCAGGGCATGCGCCGGGTGGCCCTCAGGGCACGACTTGGAGCTCGGTCACGGTGTACTCGCCGGCAATCTGCGCCGCCTTGAACCGAACCTTGTCGCCGACCTTCACCCGGTCGAGCAAGGCCTTGTCCTTGACTTTGAAGACCATCGACATCGGCGGCATGTCCAGACTCTTGATCTCGCCGTGTTTCAGCAAGATCTGGCCGGCGTCCGGGTAGACCTTGCGCACTTCGCCGCTGGCGAAATCCGCCGCCGCCGGGGCGCTGGCTGTTGCGGCGGCGGCTGGCTGCTGTGCCAGGGCTGGGCCGGACAGCACCAGCGTGGCCAACAGGATTGAGAGCGTGGATGTCATGGTTTACCTTTCTGAGACGGGGTGGTGGACGCTGAAGCGGGCCGGGCCGCGACCGTGACCCGGCCGACCATACCGGCCTGGTAGTGCCCGGCGATCAGGCAGGCAAAGCCGAAGTCGCCGGCACGGTTGAAGGTCCAGACGATCTCGCCGGTCTTGCCAGGCCCTACATGCGCCATGTAGGGCTCGTCGTGGGCCATGTTGGGAAACTTCAGCATCAGCGCGGCGTGTTCGTCCAAGGCCTGCTGGGTGCCGATGACAAACTCGTGCAGCTGCCGGCCGCGGTTGCGCACGGTGAAGCGCACAGTGTCGCCCTGGCGCAGCGCGATGCGGTCGGGCGTGAACCGCAGGTACCAGCCCGGGTCGGCATAGTCGCCACGTGGCTGGTCGGCGCGCACCTTCAGCACCGAGAGCATGCCGCCCATGCCGACCGCGCCGAACGGGCCCTGCCCCGCCATCATCGCCGCGGTGTTGTCGGGCAGCGGCATTTGCATCTCGGTCATGTTGTGCATGCCGCGCTCGCCCATCACCATGTAATCGGGCACCAGGCGGGTGATCTGGCGCACCACGTCACGGTGGTCGACGCCGATCATCGTCGGCACGTTGTGGCCCATCGCGTTCATCGTGTGGTGGCTCTTGTGGCAGTGGAAGGCCCAGTCGCCGGGCTCGTCGGCCAGGAAGTCGATCTGCCGCATCTGGCCGATCGCGATGTCGGCGGTGATCTCGGCTTGGCGCGCGCGCTTGGGTGTGGGGCCGCCGTCGGTGTCGGTGCCGGTGCCGGTGATCAGGAACTCATGGCCGTGCCGGTGGATCGGGTGGTTGGTCATCGTCAGGTTGCCGATGCCGATGCGCAGATGCGCACCTTGTCGTTTTGCCGCACCACCAGCGGGTCGATACCCGGAAAGTTGCGGCTGTTCCAGCTCCACAAACTGAAGTCGAGCATGGTCGAGATCCTGGGCGTGTAGCTGCCCGGGTCGATGTCGTAGGCGTTCAGCAGGAAGCAAAAGTCGCGGTCAACCTCGTCGATCAGCGGGTGTTTCGCGTTTTTGGCCCGCTGCAGCTTGTTGAAGTTGCCCACCTGCGCCATGCGGCGTGCCAGTTCGGCGCTGGCCTCGGCAGCTTGTTTCACCTGGTCGCTGTAACGATGTGACTCTTCAGCGGCCACCGCCAGCACCCAGGCTTTGCGGGTGTCGGCGGCCAGCGACAACACCGACAGCGCGGCCACACCCTGGGCCTGGGCGAACTGCTTGGCCGCGGCGTCCTGCAGCAAGGGCATCGCCAGCAGGCGCGCCAGGTTGAAGTGCAGCCCGCGCTCCAGTTCAAGCTCGTCGCCCCGGGTCAGCCGAGCCAAACTGAAGCCCGGGTTCGGCAGCGTGCCGGCCTGCACCAGATCTGCCTCGCGGATGCCCAGCTCGAAAAAGGCCGCCTGCAGGCCGTGCTTGTTCAGCAGCGCCAGTTGCACCGCGCCGTCCACCGTCAGCGGCTGGGCCAGCAGCGTGGCGACACGCTGATCGACCACCGCCCGGTCGTCATCGGTCCGCGCCCAGCGCAGGTCTCTGCCCAGGCGCGACTGGGCGGCCTGCTCGACGGTGGCGAAACCACCGTCGATACTGAACGACGCACAGCCGGTCAGCACCGCGAGTGCCGCGCCTGCAGCGGCCCAGCGCAGGCACCGCGCCATGGCTGGTCCGCCGCATGGCTGCTTCAACGTGACCGCCAGGCCACTGGCTTGCGGCGACCGCCCCGCCATTGGGCCGGAGCAAGCCCTGCCTCCGGTCGGCGTTTGTTGCTGGTGCGTGCTTGTCATCACTGGCATGCCAGGGGCCCTCACGGTTAGCTGCGGCCGGAGTGGCCAGGCTGGCCGGGTTTGCCGGCGGGGCTGCGTGAGGCCGCAGCGGCTGCGGCAGGGGCCACCACCGCAGGCGTCGGTGCCGTGGCCTCGCGGGCATAAGCGCGCCAGCCGCCCATGCGGGCGACGGTGTCGTTGGCCTCTTTCCAGCCGCCGACCTGCGGCTCCCCCGCCGCACGGTAGGTGGCAAAGGCCGACACATGCACGGTGGCCGGCACCTCGGCCTGGGGGTTCGGCGGGTCGGGCCGGTGGGCCTTGGGCGCGGCCAGGGCTTGGGGTTGCGGTTGCGGTTGCGCCAGTGCGGACGGCTGTACGAACGGCTGCTGCTGCGGCAGGGCTTGGGCAGCGGCACCGGTCACCGTGGCGGCCGCCAGCCAGCCGATCAGCCGTGATCGGTAGAAAGGGAGGGTGGCATCGAGTCCTCGCATGCACGGTTGTATAAGGCAGCGCAGGCGCCGGGGAGCCGCGCACTGCAGCGCGGTTACCGGCGGGGGTGCCTAGCGCCTGGCCGGCGACGGCCCCAGTGGTCGGGGCGCAGACAGCGGCAAGCAACGGTCGCTCAGGCGCGGCGGGCTCGGGGCGGCCGGTCCAGGCCCGCCGGCACGACAGAGTCAGCCGTCACCAACGGCAACGGCTCAGCGGCGGCGGCGACCGTCGGCGTCGGCAGCGGCGTGGCCCAGCTGGGCAGGCCTAACGCCGAGCAGCAAGCCGCACCAGCGCTGCAGTCGTGACTGGCGTCGGCCGAAGGGGCCTGGGCGTGCCCGCCGTCAGCGCCGGGCGCGTTCGGCGTGTCCGGCCCCAACTCCGCCGCGCCACAAGCATGTGAAGCTTCACGGGCAGCCGCGATAGCTTCTGGACCGGCCGGCACTGACCCGTGCACCTGGCCATGGTGCGAAGCCTCGGCCATCGGGTGCTGTTCGGTCGGTGCAGTGGCCGGCGCGCCATGCTGCATGGCGAAGCCGGCCATGCCTTGCGCAGGCACCGCCAGCACCATCAGCCACACCAGCAACAGACGTATCAACGACCTCACCCGATGACTGTAGCGAATCGGAACGGCAAGCCACACGGCGGGGAGATCGGCAGTGACGGTGGCGGTGCAAAGTTCTCAAACGGACGATTTGCAATTATTTGTTCATCTGCGTACTATCCGTGCAGCCGAAAGTCCTGCCATGAGTGCCCTGCTTCAATCCACCCCAGCCGCCGTCACGCTGCAGTCTGCGGCCGCGGCCGAGGCCGCGATGCGCACCTTCTGGCGCCTGGCCGACGCCTGGCAGCTGAGCCCCACCGATCAGCAAGTGCTGCTGGGCGTGGGCCGCACCACGCTCTACCAGTGGAAACAAGGCAAGGTCGGCCCCCTTGATCGCCACGTGCTGGAGCGGCTGTCCTATTTGTTTGGCATCCATGCCGCGCTGCAGGTGCTGCTGCCCGTGCCTGCACGCGCCAGCCAGTGGCTGCGCAAGCCCAATGCAGCGCCCTTCCTGGGCGGTGCGTCGGCACTCGACCGCATGCTGGGCGGCCAGGTGGCTGACCTGTTCGTCGTGCGCCAGTACCTGGACGCGCAACGCGGTGGCAAGTCTTGATGCCGCTGATCTGGTGGTGCTGACCTGATGGCGCTGACCTGATGGCGCTGTCACCCGACGACTTGGCCGTCACCCCGCTGGCCTGGACCCCGTGCCACCGCCTGATCGCCAGCCGCTACCCCACGGTAGGCCTCTACGACGAGATCGCGCGCCCCGAAGACCTCGACGTGGTGTTCGCGATCGAAGCGCTGACCAATCCGCGGCTGCGCCAAGCACGGGGTGCACTGTCCCTGGTGCCGCCCGCCGACCGTGTCAGCGGCCCGGGCGCCACCTTGGTCATGGCCGCCTTCACCCACCTGAACCCCGAAGGCTCGCGCTTCAGTGACGGCAGTTATGGCGTTTATTACGCCGCCGACACGCTGGCCACTGCGGTGGCCGAGGTCAGCCACCACCGCGCGCGCTTCCTGGCCCGCACCCACGAGCCCGAGATCGATGTCGACCTGCGCTGGATCCAGGCCGACCTGCGCCAGCCGGTGCACGACTTGCGCGCCATTGCGCCAACGTCCGCTGATCTGAGCGCGGTCTACGACCCCGATCACTACGCCGCTGGCCAAACGCTGGGCCGGGCCCTGCGGGCGGCCGGCAGCGCCGCGCTGGCTTATCACAGCGTGCGGCTGGCCGGCGGCCAGTGCGTGGCGGTGTTCATCCCGCGGGCGCTGAGCAACGCCCGCCCGGTGGGCCACCTCAGCCTGCACTGGGATGGCCAGCGCATTTCGCACTGGTTCGAGAAGAGCGAGCCGCACGCCCTCGGGCTGTTGTCCCGGGACTGAGGCAACGCTGAACAAGTCCCTCGCGGCGCGGTCAGCCCTGTTTTGGGCGGTCTGCGGCGTTGCAAATCCTCGCCATAGCGGGGCTATGGCTGTGGTT
>JAYVDE010000323.1:0-13182 GCA_043749575.1 Burkholderiaceae bacterium
GGCGCTGATGCCGGTCTACCTGCGCTTTGTCAAGGGCGTGATCGACTCGGCCGACCTGCCGCTCAACGTCAGCCGTGAGCTGCTGCAGGAAAGCCGCGACGTCAAGGCGATCCGCGAGGGCAGCACCAAGCGGGTGCTGGGCATGCTGGAAAGCCTGGCCGACAGCGACGATGCCGTCACGGCGGCCGACGACCGCGCCAAGTACCTGAAGTTTTGGGCCGAGTTCGGCGCGGTGCTGAAAGAAGGCATCGGCGAAGACCACGCCAACCGCGAACGCCTGGCCAAGCTGTTCCGCTTTGCCAGCACCCACGCCGACGAGGGCGTGTCGCTTGCCGACTACCTGGCGCGCATGAAGGACGGGCAGGAGGCGATTTACTACGTCACCGCCGACAGCCTGGCCGGCGCCAAGACCAGCCCGCAGCTGGAGATCTTCCGCAAGAAAGGCATCGAGGTGCTGCTGCTGGTCGACCGCGTCGACGAGTGGATGCTGAGCCACCTCTACGAGTTCGAGGGCAAAGAACTGCAGAGCGTGGCCAAGGGCGGCGTCGACCTGGACAAGCTGCTCGACGAAGAAGAAAAGAAGCAGGCCTCAAACCTGGCCGAGACCTTCAAGCCGACGCTGGACAAGCTGAAATTGGCGCTGAAAGACCGCGCCAAAGATGTTCGCGTGACCACCCGGCTGGTCGATTCACCGGCCTGCCTGGTGGCCGACGAAGGCGACATGAGCGGCCACCTGGCGCGCCTGCTGAAGCAGGCCGGCCAGTCGGCGCCCAAGAGCCAGCCGGTGCTGGAGGTGAACCCCGAGCATGGCCTGCTGAAGAAGCTGGCCAACGACGACGCGCGCTTCGACGACCTGGCCCACATCCTGTTCGACCAGGCTCTGTTGGCCGAGGGCGGTCAGCTGGAAGACCCGGCGGCCTATGTGGCGCGGGTGACCAAGCTGTTGAGCGCGTAAGGTCAGCCCCCGGCCTGCGGACTACCGCAGGCCACCCCCCGTGGGGGTAGCGTCAGCCCCCGGCCTGCGGACTGCCGCAGGCCACCCCCGTGGGGATGGCGAGGCCGCTTGGGGCGGCCCGGCGCTGGCCTCGCTGGGCTTCGATTGGCTTGGTGGCGACTGCGCTGGCCGCGCGGCGCCTCAATCCAGCCAGTCCAGGGCCAGTGGCGGCTGGCCCATCAACTCGATCTGCTCGCGCAGTTGCGCTGTCTGCTGGCCCCAGTAGCCGGCAGTACCGAACCACGGGAAGGCGACCGGAAACGCCGGGTCGTCCCAGCGCTCGGCCAGCCAGGCGCTGTGGTGGACCATGCGCAGCGTGCGCAGCGGCTCGATCAGCGCCAGTTCACGGCTGTCAAATGCGCGCAACTGCCGGTAGCCCTGCAGCACCGCGGCCATCTGGCTGCGCATGGCGGCGGTGTCGCCCGACAGCAGCATCCACAGGTCTTGGATCGCCGGGCCCATCACCGCGTCGTCCAGGTCGACGGTTTGCGGGCCGCCGCGGTCGCCTGGGTCGCCATGGGCAGATACCAGGTCGCGCCACAGGATGTTGCCCGGATGGCAGTCGCCATGCAGGCGCAGCGCCAGGGCGGGCACCGCGGCCAGCGCCGCGTCGACCCCCGCCAACGCTTGCCGGCAGGTGCTCTCGAAGGCCGCCACCTGGGCGGGCGGGATCAGGTCTTGGGCCAGCAGGCGCGCCAGCGGCGCATGGCCGAAGGTGGCGGCATCCAGGCTGCGTCGGTGCACGAAGGGCCGCTGTTCGCCCACGCCGTGCAGCCGCGCGATGAAGCGGCCCAGCCAGCGCAAGGTGGCCAGGTCGTCGAGCTCGGGGCCGTGGCCCGCGCGCATCGGGTAGGCCGCCAGCCGGAAGGGCTGGCCGTCGATCAGCGCATGGCCCAGCGTCGCCCCGTCGGCCAAACGCAGCGGCGCCACCACCGGCACTTCGGCGGCGGCGAGTTCGGCGGCGAAGTCGTGCTCCTCGGTGATCTGGGCATCGCTCCAGCGCCCGGGCCGGTAGAACTTGGCCACCACGGCGCCACCGTCTTCCAGCATCACCTGGAACACCCGGTTCTCGTAGCTGTTGAGCTGCAGCAGCCGCCCATCGCCCTGCAGGCCCGCGCTGTCCAGCGCATCGAGCACCGCCTGCGGGGTGAGCCGATCAAACGGATGGGCGCTTGACGGCGCTGCCGGCCGCGCCACGTTCACCGCCGGCTCCCGCGCCCGCCGAGCTGGCCTGGCCGGTCTTCAGTGGCGCACGGCACGGGCCTCTCGGGCCGGTCGGGCCGGTTCGGGCGCGGGGATTGGCTCATGCTGCACGATAGCAGCCGGGCGGTGCAACGCCGGGTCGTCCAGCGGCCGCAACTCTTCGTGGCCGGTTTCGAAGCCTCGTTCGGGCGCGAAGAACGAATCCGAGAAGGCCATCGAGTCCTGCCAAAGGGTGCTGCGCTCGCGTCGACGCGAGGCCGGCCCGGTGGCGTGTGCCGCGCTGTGCACCGCGGCGCCGCCTTCGGCTGGCTGCGGCCCGCGCGACGCGTTGCTGCTCTGCGGCACCAGCAATTGCAGCTCGGGGATCGACGGCAAGTGGTCGGCCGGGCAGCGCAGGTAGCGCACCCGGCAGGCACCCATCACCGCCTGTTTGATGCGGGTGGTTCGGCCGGGCGGGCCGCCCCGGTCATAGCTGAGGTCGATCGCCGCCAGCACCCTGCCGTTGGCGCTGCACACCGCAAACGTGACGTGGATGGCGCCCAGCAAGTCGAACCAATAACGCACCTTTTTTGAGTCGCTGGGCTGGCAGAAGCGCACCAGCGGCAGCTTGGCCAGCACGATGTGGTGGGGCAGCGCTTCGCGCAGCTGGCGGTAGACCCGGCGTTCATCCGCCGTGAACACCGGCCGCGGCAGCAGATCCCAATCAAGCGGCAGGGGGGCGGGGCCGGTTGGCTGGCGGCGCAGCCGTTGCACCGCCCAGGCGCCGAACAAAAGGACCAGCGCTGTCAGCGACGCTGTGGTGAGGATCCATGGAAGGTACTGCTGCATGGCAACCGTGGCCCGGAACTGTTGACCCGCCCGTCGCCTGAAATCGGGAC
Organism: Burkholderiaceae bacterium; assembly: GCA_043749575.1. Taxonomy (GTDB): domain Bacteria; phylum Pseudomonadota; class Gammaproteobacteria; order Burkholderiales; family Burkholderiaceae_C; genus Pseudaquabacterium. Next base: position 3,076 of record JAYVDE010000323.1, read on the forward strand.
GGCCAGCAAAAGTGAAAAAAAGTTACAGGTGGGATATTACCCTGCGGGTCTGGGCCGGGTCTCCATGCAAACGGGGTGCCGGCAAGCGATGGACCACCGCGCTGTTCCGGTGCGGGATATTGAGCGGAGCGCGCCCTCCGCGGGCGGCGCGCGAAGCCACGCGGGGCTGAGAAATTCAGTCCTTCGCGGTGGGACTGTTGGCCTTGCCAAGGCTGGCCTTGACGTCACCGATCGCGTCGATCAGTGAGTCGACCAGATGGGCCTGTTGCTTGAGTCGGTAATCGAGTTCAGCCACGCCATCACCTACCCACTGCTCTACCTTGGACGCCAGGGTGTCGTGTGGCAGCTTCAGGTAGGCATCGGTCTCGCTGCCGGCGCGCTCCACCCGCGCGCCAGCCTTGCGGGCGATGCGCAGCATGGCGGTGTTTTCGCTCAGCGCGTGGATGAACAAGGTGTCCAGTCCGCGGTTGCGGGCGTGCAGCATCGCGTGCTCAAACAGCCGGGCGCCGTAGCCCCGGCCCCGCGCATGGGCGGCCACCGAGCCGCCAAACTCGGTGGCACCGGGCACCTGCGAATCGGCGGCCGGGTAGGCCAGGTGCGCCAGCGCAATCAGGTCGAGCTTGCGGTTGTAGACGCCGAAAACCTCGTCGCGCTCGAAATCCAGCCCGGCCACGTAGCGGGCGATCTGCTCGTCACCCGCCGCGTAGCCAAAACGCAGGTACCGATCAGTGCCCGACAGCGCCGTCAGATGCAGCAGGATCCGGTCACGGTGCCGAGTCGACAGCGAGCGGATCGGGATCCAGGGGGCAAACCGGGCCGCAGCGGCGTCCGTGCCGCCCTGCGCCGCAACGTGGCTCGGCGCAGCGGCATCCTGAGAGGGGGGGGCGGGCGACATGGTGGGGCTGTGGCGACTGGTGGATTGGTAATTACCCTGATACTACGGCAAGTGCATGACCGGTGACTGCGGGGCAAGCGGACTGCGGCGGACAGCCCTGTGCGGCGCACCGCCGCATGTCTGGCTATAATCCTCGGCTGCCCTCAAGATGACGGGGTGGTGCGTGGGCAAGCCTCAGCGCTCCAGCGCATGTGAACACGGGCTGCGGCCGGTTTTTCGCAGCGCCCGGGTCCTGGATCAGCCCGGCCAAAGTGCAAGTCGAGAGGCCGCCCTCATAAGCGGTTCCGAGGCAAGCATTTTCAGCCTGCACCGAAGAGTCATCGCCGGTACGGCGCCCATGGTGGGCACCGGCCAACCCGAAAGACCTCATGAAGACCTTCAGCGCCAAACCGGCCGAAGTGACGCACGAGTGGTTTGTGCTTGATGCCACCGATAAGGTGCTCGGACGTGTTGCCAGCGAAGTGGCACTCCGTTTGCGCGGCAAGCACAAAGCCATTTACACGCCTCACGTCGATACCGGTGATTTCATCATCGTCGTCAATGCCGAAAAACTTCGTGTCACCGGCGCCAAAGCCGAAGACAAGATGTATTACCGGCACTCTGGCTACCCGGGCGGCATCCATGCCACCAGCTTCAAAGAGATGCAGGCCAAGCACCCCGGCCGCGCGCTCGAGAAGGCCGTGAAGGGCATGCTGCCCAAGGGCCCGCTGGGCTACGCGACGATCAAGAAGCTGAAGGTGTATGCCGGTGCTTCGCATCCGCACACCGCCCAGCAGCCCAAAGCGCTCGAAATTGCAGCGCTGGCAATCTAAGGAGCGGTGATGATTGGCAATTGGAACTATGGCACCGGCCGCCGCAAATCGTCGGTGGCCCGCGTTTTCATCAAGCGGGGCGAAGGCCTGATCGTGGTCAACGGCAAGACGGTGACCGACTATTTCGGCCGCCAGACCTCGATCATGATCGTCAAGCAGCCGTTGATGTTGACGAACAACGAGACGGCGTTCGACATCAAGGTCAACGTGCGCGGTGGTGGTGAATCCGGTCAGGCCGGTGCCGTGCGCCACGGCATCACCCGCGCCCTGATCGACTACGACGCGACGCTGAAGCCTGATCTCAGCCGCGCCGGTTTCGTCACCCGCGACGCCCGCGAAGTTGAACGCAAAAAGGTCGGCCTGCACGGCGCCCGTCGTCGGAAGCAATTCAGCAAACGCTGATCGCTGCGACCCTGCTGGCCTTGGGCTGGCAGCACCCCACAAAGGCCGCCCTCCAGCGGCCTTTGTGCTTGCTGGCACGGCCCATTGCCCGGCGCGGGCCAAGGTCTCACATGAGCCGCCTGAAATCCTGAGAGAATCAGTGCGGTAATCAAGCGGGCTTGTGCAAGAGCTCGCCGTCCCCATTTGACATGCAGGTGCCCTAGGCAATTGGGGCGCCCATACTGAAGCAGGAGTGCCCATGAACGCCGTTGTCGAAAACTTTTCCGCTGACACCATCGAGATGCCGCCCGTGCCGCTGATCTTCACCGACAGCGCAGCCGCCAAGGTGGCCGATCTGGTGGCCGAAGAGGGCAACCCCGAACTGAAGTTGCGGGTCTTCGTGCAAGGCGGCGGCTGTTCGGGCTTCCAGTACGGGTTCACCTTCGACGAAGTTGTCAACGAAGACGACACCGCGATGGAAAAGAACGGCGTCACCCTGCTGATCGACGCCATGAGCCTGCAGTACCTGGCCGGCGCCGAGATCGACTACAAAGAAGACCTGCAGGGCGCGCAGTTCGTGATCAAGAACCCGAACGCCACCACCACCTGCGGTTGCGGGTCGAGCTTCTCGGCCTGATCGACTGCTGCGGCTGCTGCTGCGCGATCAGCCACCTTCGGGTGGCTTTTTCGCGTTTGTGACGGGATGCGCGTGACGGGATGCCCGCTGGCCCGCAGCCCGCGCTTTGCAGGCTGCATCGCCGCTCAAGGCAGCCCGGGCACCGTCGGATCGCTCGGGTCGTAGAGGCTCTGGATCACTGGGGGGTCGATGCCTGCAGGCAGCGAGTGGCCGTCGTCGTCACCCAGCTCGGCGACCAACGCGGCCGCGCTGTTGACCAGCGGCCAGGACAGGCAGGCGCCGGTGCCGTCGGTGGCGTCCAGGCCAAGCTCGAGCAGCGCGCTCGCCTGGAACAATGCCAGCGCCCGGTCCAGCCCCTGGTGGGTCTGGCTGCGGCAGAAGACGCAGTAGTCGGTCACCGATTCGGCGATGCGCGAGGCCACCATCAGGGCCGCGCAGGCGGCGATGCCGTCGACCATGATCAGGTGCCGCTTGCTGGCTGCCACCAGCATCGCGCCGACCATCATCGCGGTCTCGAAACCGCCAAACGCGGCCAGTACCTCGACCGCATCGGTCACATCGCGGTGCCGGCCCTGGGCGCCCTGGACCACGATCATCAGGTGGGCCAGCAGGTCGGGGTTCATGTCGGGGCCGCTGAGCATCAAGTCGCGCGCCGGCGTGTCGGTCAGGCGGGCCAGCACCAGCGCCGCGCTCTCATGCGAGCCCACGCCCATGCCGGCGCAGGCCATCAAATTGCCGCGCAAGGTGTCGCCGATTTCCATGCCGGCGCGGATGGCGGCGTGGGCTTGCTCCAGGCTCATCGCGTTGCCGACCCTGGCATTGCGGGTGCCGTGGGCGATCTTGCGCTGGATCAGCCGCTCATGGGCCGGCAGCTGGAGCGCCACGCCGCAATCGACCATCGACAGCGTGAGCCCAAGCTGGCGCGCAAACACCGCCACCGGCTGCTGGCCGGCCAGCACCTGCTGCACCAAATCTTCGGTCTGCTGGCCGATCGGTGCGTGGATGCCATCGACCGCCAGGCCGTGGTCGGCGGCAAAGATCACCAGTTGCGGTTCGCGGAAGCGCGGCTTCAGCGAATGCTGCAACAAGCCCAGCCGCACGGCGACGGGTTCCAGCTCGCCCATGCCGCCCGGCGGACCCTCACGCCGCCGCAGTTTGGCCAGCAAGGCCTGCTCGAGCAGCGGATTGGCGGTGGGCGCGATCAATGACATGCGGATCAGTGTAGGCAGGCGGGCTCATGAGTCAACGACGGGCCGCTCCCGAGTTGACTCACCCCCCTCGGGGGCGGTCGGCTTTGGCCGGCCTCGGGGCGATCAGTACCGCCCGGCCGCCCGAAGGCAATGAGACGGCCCTTCGGGGGTGGGCGAGCCCTGCGAGCATGGCGCTTTCACGCTAGCGCAGGAACAACTGATACACCGGGTTGCTCGATTCCTCGACGCAGGGGTAGGCCAGCGTGTCGAGGAAGACCTTGAAGGCCTTGCGCTCGGCGACGGTCTTGCTCGGCACTTGGATACCGACCAGGATGCGACCGTAGTCGGCGCCCTGGTTGCGGTAGTGGAACAAGCTGATGTTCCAGTCAGGATGCAGGCTGGACAGAAAGCGCATCAGCGCGCCGGGCCGCTCGGGGAAGACAAAGCGGAACAGCCGCTCGTCGGCTGCCAACGCGGCACGTCCACCCATCCGGCCGCCCACCATGTGGCGCACATGCTCCTTGGCCAGCTCGTCGTCGGTCAGGTTGACGGTGGCAAAACCGTGGCGAATGAAGCTGCGTTCGATCTTGTCGGCTTCTTCGCGCTTGCTGATGGCCAGGCCGACGAAGACATGGGCCACGGTCGCATCGGACATGCGGTAGTTGAACTCGGTCACCGCGCGCGGGCCGATCAACTCGCAGAAGCGCTTGAAGGAACCGCGCTCTTCGGGGATCGTCACGGCGAACAAGGCTTCACGCTGCTCGCCAAACTCGGCCCGCTCGGCGACGAAGCGCAGGCGGTCGAAGTTCATGTTGGCGCCGCAGGTGATCGCCACCAGGGTTTTGCCCTTGAGCTTGTGGCTGGCCGCGTACTGCTTGATGGCCGCCACGCCCATCGCGCCCGAGGGTTCGAGGATGCTGCGGGTGTCCAAGAACACATCCTTGATCGCCGCGCAAACCTCATCGGTGTCGACGACAACGAAATCGTCGACCAGCTCGCGGGTGATGCGGAAGGTCTCTTCGCCCACCAGCTTGACGGCCGTGCCGTCGGCAAACAGGCCCACGTCGGTCAAGGTGATGCGCTTGCCGGCCTTGACCGAGCGGAGCATCGCGTCTGAATCGCGGGTCTGCACGCCGATCACGGCGATCTCGGGCCGCACCGCCTTGATGTAGCTGGCCACGCCCGAGATCAGCCCGCCGCCGCCGATGGCGACAAAGATCGCGTCGATAGGGCCCTCGTGCTGGCGCAGGATCTCCATCGCGATGGTGCCCTGGCCGGCGATCACGTCGGGGTCGTCGAAGGGGTGCACGAAGGTCAGGCTCTGGGCCTTCTGCAAGCCCAGCGCGTGGTCGTGGGCATCGGAGTAGCTGTCGCCGAACAACACCACCTCGCCGCCCAGCGCGGCCACCGCGTCGACCTTCAGCTTGGGCGTGGTCACCGGCATCACGATCACCGCGCGGCAGCCCAGCTTTTTAGCCGACAGCGCCACGCCCTGGGCGTGGTTGCCGGCCGACGCGCAGATCACGCCCTGGGCCAGCGCCTGCGCCGACAGGTGGGCCATCTTGTTGTAAGCGCCGCGCAGCTTGAAGCTGAACACCGGCTGCTTGTCTTCGCGTTTGAGCCACACCGTGTTGCCAGTGCGCCGCGACAGGCTGCGCGCGGCGTCCAGCGGCGACTCGATCGCCACGTCGTAGACCCGCGCGGTGAGGATCTTCTTCAGGTAATCGGGCGCGCTGCGGGCTGCAAGAGGCGCCACCGGGCCTGCGGTCAGGCGGGGCAGGCGGGTCAGGCCGGCGCGCGGTTCGCTGACAGGACTGGCGGGGGGCTTCGCGCGGGCCATGGGGGCTGCCTTTGTTCTTGGTTTGTGCGGCGCAGCATCATAGCCGTCGACAAATGCCCGGCCATCAGTTGCGCCGACAATGCATGGCCCGGCCGCATGCCGGTCGGCGTTTTGGCGTTTAGCAACAGCAAGGGCAGGGCGGTAGCGCCCGGAAAGCAAGACGATGGAATGCACGATTCACTGGGTGCCCGGCAGCGGCATGGGCTTTGTGGCCGAGACCGGCAGTGGGCACTTGTTGACGATGGATGGCGCGCCCGACGGCGGCGGCCGCAACCTGGCGCCCCGACCGATGGAGACGCTGCTGGCCGGGGCCGGCGCCTGCACCGCCTACGACGTGGTGCTGATCCTCAAGCGGGGCCGCCATGAGGTGACGGGCTGCGAGGTCAAGGTGCAGGCCGACCGGGCCGAGACCGACCCGAAAGTCTTCACCCGCATCAACCTGCACTTCACCGTGCGCGGGCGCAATCTGGCCGAGGCTGTGGTGGCGCGGGCAATCGCGCTGTCGCATGAAAAATATTGCTCGGCGACGATCATGCTGGCCAAGACCGCCGAGATCGGCACCAGCTTCGAGGTCGTCAACGGCTGATTGCCCGCTTGCTTGAGCGTGCCGCCACGGCGGCGTTGCAATCTTCAAGTCAGACGTTGATGGCGCGTCAGATGTGGTGGGCCGTGCGGGTCATCAGGCGTGCGGCCGAGCGCATCAGCCACTTCAGCGGCGCCGGCAGCGCGGCGGCGCCGGCCTGCAGCGCCTCGTCGGCATGGCGGGCTTCGTCGGCCTTCATCTGCGCGACGACCGCGCGCGACGCTGCATCGGCTGCCGGCAGGCGTTCCAGGTGGCCGGCCAGGTGCGCCTCCACCTGCCGCTCGGTCTCGACCACAAAACCTAAGCTGATGCGGTCGCCGGCACGGCCTGCGGCCAGCCCGATGGCAAACGCACCGGCGTACCAAAGCGGGTTGAGCAGGCTGGTGCGCCCGCCCAGTTCGACCAGGCGGCGCTCGGTCCAGGCCAAGTGGTCGGTCTCCTCGCGGCCGGCGGCCAGCATCTGAGCCCGCAGGCCGGGCGTGCGGGCGGTCAGCGCCTGCGCGGCGTACAAAGCCTGGGCGCAGACCTCGCCGACGTGGTTCACCCGCATCAGCGCGCCGGACAACTGGCGCTGTTCGGGGCTCAGCAAGTCATCCGGCTGTGCGCCGGGGGGCATGGGCATCGGCCGGCCAGCGCGGGCGCTGTGGCTCAGCGTGCGCAGCGCCAAGTCGGCGCTGGCGATCAAGTCGTCGAGGGAGAACATCGGCCAAGCGTAGCGCAGCCGCTGCTGACCGGACGGGGTGTTGGGTCAAATGCCGGACCGTCGCCGTCGCCGTCGCCGCACCGCCGCACCGCCGCACCGCCGCAGCGACGTTGCGACGGATCGTGCTTGTGTGGGCAGGGCCAAGCTGGGCCTGGGCCGGCCGCAGCTCAGGGCGTTCTGTGCCACCGCCGGGCGCGGTGGCCTAGGCCTTGCGTTGTTGTCAGACAACAGGCTATGGCCTTTTCGCGGCGAACCTTTGCGCTGGCTGCGGGCCTCTGGTGCAATAGCTACAACTTCCGATAAGGAGGTTGGCCTGACCGGCCCCCACCGCTCCCGGTGAGAGGGTTTTTACGGGATCGGGACCTCTTGTTCACCCTAGGAGATAGTTGCAATGAAAAAATCCCTACTGGCCCTGGCCGCTCTGACCGCGTTCACTGGCGCCGTTTCTGCTCAATCCAACGTGACGATGTACGGCCGTATTGACCTGTCGGTCAACAAGGGCGTCGGCACCGCCCAAAAGGCCATCAGCAACGGTTCGGGCAGTCGCCTGGGCCTGCGCGGCTCTGAAGACCTCGGTGGCGGCATGGCCGCTATTTTCAACGTCGAAATGCGTTTCGATGCTGACACGGGCGCTTCGCAGAACTTCTGCGTGACGCCGACTGGCGCCACGGCAGCGCCTGCTGGTGCTTGCGGTGTGGCCAACCGCTTCTGGGGCGCCCGTTCGCTGGTCGGCCTGAAGGGTGGTTTCGGCCAGGTGACCCTGGGTCGCGAGTACACCACCGCGTTCCTGGGTTCGCAGCTGCTCAACGACCCGTGGGGCTGGGATACCGTGGTGTCCGGCACCCCCGGCTACTTCAGCGGCGGCCTGAACCAAAAGCTGACCGGCGGCGGGATCACCCAGGTGCGCAACGACAGCGCTGTCACCTACAACATCAGCATGGCCGGCTTCAGCTTCGGTGCTCAGATCGCCGAGGCCACCGACGCCATCAACAACTTCCAGAAGAAGCCGTACAACTTCTCGGCTGGTTACGCAGCGGGCCCGTTCACGGTGAACGCGGGCTACGAGAAGACTGGTCAAGTCGCTGCGGCTGCTGCCCAATGGGCCACCCTCGGCGGTACGTTCAACCTGGGCATGGTCAAGCTGGGCGCTTCGATCGGTTCGGGCCGGACCGCTGCCGATGCCAAGAACCAGTCGTACATGGTGACGGCGGTTGGCGTGATGGGTCAGGGCGAACTGCGCGGCAGCTACGGCAAGCTGACGACCGACTTGGCCGGTCCTGGCGGGAAGAGCGATCTTGCCAAGGGCTTTGCCCTCGGCTACCACTACGCGCTGAGCAAGCGCACGACGCTGTACACGGACTACGTCCGCAACACCGCCGTGTTGACCGAGAAAAACGGCTACGATTTCGGCATCAAGCACAACTTCTGATCGTCAGAAGAGCCGGGCTGGCGCCTTCGGGTGTCGGTTCAGCGACCAGCCGCCTTCGGGCGGCTTTTTTGTGCCCGTCGGCATTGTCCGGCTGATGCACTGGATGTCAGTCCAGGGGTGTGACAAGCTCGGGGTGCCGTCGAGTCGTGATCACACGGGCTTGGTGACTGCCCGCATGGGTGGGTCTGGTCAACGAATGATCACGCTGGCGCCCATGCGTTGGGCAAGCGTGAGCAGCGCCTCCAGATGCGATCCACCGGTGAAGACCTCATCCGCTGTGATGGCCTCAAGTTTGACCGAGCCCAGCCGCGGCTCGAACAGCACGACGGCTCTGCCTTCGTCGTTTTGTCGCGAGATCCAGCAGATGCCTTGGGCGTCGGGTTTGTTCTCGTACAGCCAGGCGCACAGTTGCCGCGTGATCGGATAGCCCACCTGGTCGCTGTCAATCACATCGGAGCGAGCAAGTCCCAGCCGGCGCAGACCTACGGCCGTCAAGTCGACCAGGCGCCAGGCGGCGGTCGGCTTGAGGGAGCCCACGCGGCGCGGCTCAGTCGCCTCCTTGAGCACGAGGTGAAATCCGTGCGACGGGCAGGGCGCGTCGTGCCAGACGGTTTCCATCAACGCGACTCCAAGCGTGCTTCCCGCATAGAGGGTCGGAATGATCGCGCCAGCGACTTCCAATGGGGAGAAGCGCGCATTGCCGAGCGAGGTTCTGTTGAAGCCGTCGACCGCGTATCGCCTGGAAAACACCCGCCAAAGGAGCGGCAGCGTCAGGTCAATCGTGCTGATTTTGGTCGGATCCAGACACCTGTCGGCCAGTTCGCCGTTGAACCATGTCAAGCCCGGTTCTCCTGCACATCGATCATGTTGCGGGCTGCTGCAAGCGCTTTTGCCGGCTCATTGGCCGCCCGTTCGCGCGGACGCTTGCCACCGAGAAAGCGGGATGTGCCCAGCGTGCGGCGAATAGCGGCGGCAGCTGCTGCGGCTACGGGTTTGGATGGTGCGAAGAATCAAAGATATTTAAATAAACCGCATTTTGATAACATCTATGTCGTGTCAAGGCGGTCCCAATCACTAACCGAGTTGCCGCCCGCGCTGCGCTCACTGCTGCGCGAGCTGGGTGCCAACCTGGCCATCGCCCGCAAGCGTCGGAAGGAATCGCGCAGGGCGTGGGCCGGACGTATCGGCGTGTCCGAGCCCACACTGGCACGCCTGGAGCAAGGCGATCCCGGCGTCGCTTTCGGCACTTACGCCACCGCGCTGTGGCTGATCGGGCGTGCACAGGCCATCGCCGAACTGGCCGCACCCCAACTCGATCTCGGCGCTTGAGGGCGCCCCCAAGGCCGCCGCCTTGCGGCGTCCGCCCCCCCAAGGGGGAGGAGAAACACTTGGGGCGGCCCGGCGTTTGTTTCTCAAGAGCGAAGTGCGGGTCGCCCGTCAGCGGGCTGTCCGGTCACCGATTGCTCTTGAAGCGCGGCTCAAGTCGTCGGGCACCGCAAAGGCCGAACTCACGACCCCTTCGAACCCTGCCAAGTTGCCAGGGTCATCGTGATGGCGGCACCCGACATCAGCGCTTACCAGCCGGTCGACACCCTCTACCTCTGGTGGACGGGAGATCCGGCGCGGCCGGTTCTGAT
>JAYVDE010000324.1:0-5105 GCA_043749575.1 Burkholderiaceae bacterium
AATGCCGGGGATGAATTTTTGCTGGCGCTGAGCCTGAACGCCAGCGCCAGCATGCGCACGCGGCCGGTGGGCATCACGCTCTACCAGGGTGAGTTCACGTTTCCGTGGCCGATCATCTCGGCCGCACTGATCGTCGCCATCGTGCCGATCGCGGTGCTGATCGCGCTGTTTCAAGAGCGCGTGGTCGGCGGCCTGACCCAAGGCGGTCTGAAGGGTTGAGCACGACATGAAAGACAAGATCCGTTACGGCATCATCGGCTGCGGCAGCATGGGCCGCGAGCACCTGCTGAACCTGCATGCGATGGGCGGCGCCGAAGTCACGGCCATTGCCGATCCGCATGCCGCCAGCCGTGACGCGGCGGCGGCGCTGGTCGATGGCTGGCGGCCGCGGCTGTTCGAGCGGCATGCCGACCTGTTGACCAGCGGGCTGTGCGACGCGCTGGTCATCGCCAGCCCCAACCACACGCATGCCGCGGTGCTGCACGACGCGCTGGCCACCGACCTGCCCATCCTGGTGGAAAAGCCGCTGGTCACGAACATCGCCGACGGCCTGGCCTTGCTGGCCCGCGCCCAGGGCCGCCAAGCCATCAGCTGGGTGGCGCAGGAATACCGCTACATGCCGCCGGTGGCCGAGATGATCCGCCTGGCCCATGCCGGCGAGGTGGGCAGCTTGCACCAGGTGGCGATCCGCGAACACCGCGAGCCCTTCTATCCCAAGGTCGGCGACTGGAACCGCTTCTCGGCCAACACCGGCGGCACGCTGGTCGAGAAGTGCTGCCACTACTTCAACCTGATGGAGCTGATCCTCGGTGAGCGGGCCACACGGGTGTTTGCCTCGGGCGGCCAGCGTGTCAACCACCTGGCCGAGCGTTATGAAGGCCGCACGCCCGACATCCTGGACAGCGCCTACGTGATCGTCGAATACCCCAGCGGTGCACGCGCCAGCCTCGACCTCTGCATGTTTGCCGAGAACTCGGTCGACAACGAACACCTGGTGGTCGTGGGTGACGAAGGCAAGCTCGAAGCGCTGCTGCCGTCGCTGACCTTGCGTGTTGGCAAGCGCGCCGACTGGGGCCAGCGCACGGTCTGGGGCCAGCCCTCGGGCACCGGCCGGGGGGTGAGCGTGCGGCGGGTCTGGGACAGCCGCATCCGCTACGCCGGCCAACATTTCGGCGCCAGCTACATCGAGCATCAAAAGTTCGCGCAGGCCGTGCGCAGCGGCGCGCCGGCCGAGATCCCGCTGGAAGAAGGCCTGCGCGCCGTGGCCGTGGGCCTGGCCGCGCACCGCAGCATCGCCACCGGCCTGCCGGTGTTGCTGGCTGACCTGCTGCCGGCGGGCTTGGCATGAGTGCCGCGCCCCGTCCCTACACCCGTTATGCCTCGCTGGCGGGCAAGCTTGTTTTCATCTCCGGCGGCAGTTCGGGCATCGGTGCCGAACTGGTGCGGGCTTTCGCGGCGCAAGGCGCGACGGTGGCCTTCTGCGGCACCCGGCCCGACGGTGGCCAGGCGCTGATCGACGAACTGGTCGCCGCCGGTCACCCGGCGCCCTGGTACGCCGCCTGCGATGTGCGCGACATCCCCGCCTACCTGGCGCTGCTGGCCCGGCTGATCGCCGCGCAAGGCCCTGTGCAGGTGCTGGTCAACAACGCCGGTCGCGACGACCGCCACCGCATGGAAGACGTGACCCCCGCGTTCTGGGACGACCGTCTGGCGCTGAACCTGAAGCACTATTTCTTCGCGATCCAGGCGGTGGCGCCCGGCATGGCCGCAGTCGGCGGCGGCTCGGTGATCAACATGGCAGCGTCAGCTGGATGCGCGGCCGGCCCCACCTGGTGGGCTACACCACCGCCAAGGCCGGCATCCTGGGGCTGACGCGCACGCTGGCGCGTGAACTGGGGCCGCGCAATATTCGCGTCAACGCCGTCGTGCCCGGCGCCATCGTCACCGAGCGCCAGACCCTGCTGCACCGCGACCCGAAGGCCGATCAGGAATTTCTCGACGCGCAGTGCCTGAAGATCCGGCTCGACAGTGGCCATGTCGCGCGGGCCACGCTGTTCCTGGCCAGCGACGATGCCGACGGCATGACCGGCCAGCATGTGCTTGTGGATGCTGGCATCGCGCAGCAGTCGGTGATTGCCTGAGTTGCCTGAGTTGCCTGATCGGCCTAACGGCCGTCTGGCGCGTATGGCGCGTCTGGCTGGCCTTGCGCGGTCCGGTGGTACGCGGTCACCCGCTGCACCTCGCTCTTTGAGCCCAGCACCACGCTCACCCGCTCGTGCAGCTTGGTCGGCGTGATGTCGAGGATGCGCTGGCTGCCGTTGGTGGCGGCGCCGCCGGCCTGCTCGACCAAGAAGGCCATCGGGTTGGCCTCGTACATCAAGCGCAGCTTGCCGGGCTTTTCGGGCTCGCGCTGATCCCAGGGGTACAGAAACACCCCACCGCGGCACAGGATGCGGTGCACGTCGGCCACCATGCTGGCGACCCAGCGCATGTTGAAGTCTTTGCCACGCGGCCCCGTCTTGCCGGCCAGGCATTCGTCGATGTACTGGCGCACCGGCGGCGCCCAGTGCCGCATGTTCGACATGTTGATCGCGAACTCTTTGGTCTCGGCCGGAATCGTCACCTCGTGCTCGGTCAGCTGCCACGAGCCGGTCTCGCGGTCGAGCGTGAACAACACGACACCGTCGCCTACCGTCAGCACCAGCGTGGTCTGCGGGCCGTAGACGCAATAGCCCGCAGCGGCCTGCTGGCGGCCTGGCTGCAGAAAGTCTTCTTCCGACACGCCGCGGGTGTTGGTGACCTTGCGCAGCACCGAAAAGATGGTGCCGATCGACACGTTGACGTCGATGTTGCTGCTGCCGTCGAGCGGGTCGAACAGCAGCAGGTATTCGCCCTGCGGGTAGCGGTCGGGCACGACGTGGATCGAGTCCATCTCTTCGCTGGCCATCGCCGCCAAATGGCCGCCCCACACATTGGCCTCGATCAGCACCTCGTTGGCGATCACGTCGAGCTTTTTCTGCACCTCACCCTGCACGTTCTCGCTGCTGTCGTGGGTGGTGCCCAGCACGTCGCCCAGCGCGCCCTTGTTGACCGAGATCGCGATGTGCTTGCAGGCCCGTGCGACGGTCTCGATCAGCAGGCGCAGCGGTGGCGGGATCTGGCCGCGGTCACGCTGCTGTTCGACGAGGTACTGGGTCAGGCTGATGCGTTTCATGGCGGGTCGGTGCGGTTCGGGGCGGCTCAGGAGTCGAGGGATTTGCTGACGATCTCGCGCACATCGTCGCTGAGCCGGGGCGCGGCGGCGACGCGGGCCACGGCCGCGCGGGCGGCGCTGCGCCAGGGTTCGGCCAGCACGCTCCAGCGGTCCATCGCGCGGGCCAGGCGGGCCGACAGCTGCGGGTTGATGGCGTCGATCTCCAGCACCCGGTCGGCCCAGAACACGTAGCCCGCGGCGTCGGCGCGGTGGAAGGCGGCCGGGTTCATCCGGCAATAGGCCATCAGCAGGCTGCGGGCGCGATTGGGGTTTTTCAGCGAAAAGTCGGGGTGCAACATCAGCGCCTTGACGCGACTCAGCACGCTGGCCGGGCCCGCACTGCCCGCACCGCCAGCACCAACCACACCAGCCAGCGGTTCATTGGCGCTGGCCTGCAGCGAAAACCACTTGTCGATCACCAGGTCGTCGCCGGCAAACAGCCTGTGGAAGCGTTCGAGCGCCGGTGCCGCCAGCGCCGAATGGCCATGCACCAGCACTGCCAGCGCCGCCAGGCGGTCGGTCATCTGAGCGGCGTCCTTGAAACGCTGGTAGGCCTTGCCTGGCCACACCTCGTCACCCCGTTGCACCGCGTCGGCCACGCACATCTGCAGCGCCAAGTTGGCCAGCGCGCGCTGGCCGGCCTGGTCGGCGGTGGGGCGGTAGCCTTCGCGCACCTGGTGGGCGTCGTAAGCCCAGGCCCAGTCGTCGTGCAGCGCGGCGGCCAGTTGCAGCCGCATCTGCTCGCGCAGGCGGTGGATGCGTTGTGGGTTGACCACCGTGCAGCGTTCGGCGATGTAGGTCTCGTCGGGCAGCGTCAGTGCCAGTTGCTTGAAAGCTGGGTCGAGCGTGGCATCGCGCAGCACGCCGCGCATCGCCGCGATGAAATCGGCGTCCAGCGCGGGCAGGTCGCCGTCGCCGGGCAGCGCGGCCAGCAGGCGGCTCAGGGCCAGACGCTGGCTGGCTTCCCAGCGGTTGAAGGCATCGGCATCGTGGCGCAGCAACACCAGCAGCGCGGCGTCGTCCAGACCGTCGTCCAGGTGCACCGGCGCCGACAGGCCGCGCAGCAGCGAAGGCACCGGCGCGGTCGCGACGTCGATGAAGGTGAAGGTCTGCTCGCGATCGGTGAGCACCAGCACCCGCTCCCGGCCGGCGCTTGGCGTTTCGCCGTCCAGCGTCAGCGGCAGCGCGCGGCCATCGTCGGCGGCCAGCAAGCCGATGGCCACCGGCACCATGAAGGGCAGCTTGTCGGGCTGGCCGGGCGAGGGCAGGGCGCTCTGGCTCAAGGTCAGCGTGTAGCGGCGGCTGGGCGCGTCGTACTGGCCACGTGCGCGCAGCGTGGGCGTGCCGGCCTGGCCGTACCAGTGTTTGAAGGTGTCGAGCTGGCCCGCCAGTGCGCTGGCCGGGTTGGCATCGGCGATGGCTTGCGCGAAGTCATCGCAGGTGACGGCCTGGCCATCATGGCGCTGGAAGTACAAGTCCATGCCGCGGCGAAAGCCCTCGCGGCCGACCAGCGTGGCCATCATGCGCACCACCTCGGCGCCTTTTTCATAGACCGTGGCGGTGTAGAAGTTGTTGATCTCGACAAAGCTGTCGGGCCGCACCGGGTGGGCCATCGGGCCGGCATCTTCGGGGTATTGCGCGGCCCGCAAACCACGCACGTCGTTGATGCGCTTGACCGCCCGGGCCGACACGCTGCCGGCCATGTCCATCGAGAATTCCTGGTCGCGGTAGACCGTGAGGCCTTCTTTCAGCGACAGCTGAAACCAGTCGCGGCAGGTGATGCGGTTGCCGGTCCAGTTGTGGAAGTACTCATGGCCCACCACGCTTTCGATGCCGGCAAAGTCGCTGTCGG
>JAYVDE010000325.1:0-5100 GCA_043749575.1 Burkholderiaceae bacterium
GCTCGATCGCGATGCCCAGCGGCCGCTTCAGCCAGCCGGGTGACATCTCGGTGAGGAACAGCGCGATGCCGAAGCTCACCGGCACTGCGATCACCAGTGCGATGAGCGAGGTCATCACCGTGCCGTAGATCATCACCAAGCCGCCGAACTGCTCTTTAACCGGGTCCCACTGGGCTGTCCAGAGGAACGGCAGGCCGAACTGCTGGATCGCCGGCGCCGCGTTGATGAACAGCGAGACGATGATGCCCGCCAGCAGCGCCAGCGTCAGCCAGGCCGCGCCATGCGCCAGCAACGAAAACAGCGCATCGGCCCAGGGGGCGACGCGGCGGCGATCAGGGGTTGG
Organism: Burkholderiaceae bacterium; assembly: GCA_043749575.1. Lineage (GTDB taxonomy): Bacteria > Pseudomonadota > Gammaproteobacteria > Burkholderiales > Burkholderiaceae_C > Pseudaquabacterium. Next base: position 344 of record JAYVDE010000325.1, read on the forward strand.
CGGTTTGGTGATCACGCGGTCCTCGCTTTGGTACGGGTTTGCGGGCAGTGTCGCGGCCACGGGGACTCCAGGGTCTGGATGGTGAACCAGCGGGCGCAGGCGCTTGGACCGCACCCGAGAACCGTCAACCGTCTACGTCACTTGAACGCGATCGCCTTGCCCGCTGCGTCCTTGATGTTGGCCGCCCAGTGCTTGCGCACCAGCGCCTTCACGTTGTCGGGCAGCGCAACGTAGTCCAGGTCGTCGGCGGCCTGGTCGCCGCTGCCGTAGGCCCATTCGAAGAACTTCAGCGCGTTGCTGGCGTTCACCGGCTTGTCCTGCGTCTTGTACATCAGGATGTAGGTCGGGTTGGTGAGCGGCCAGGCGTCCTTGCCGGCCTGCTCGGTGGTGATCTGGAAGAACGACTTGTTCCAGTCAGCACCGGCCGCGGCGGCCTTGAAGTTGCTGTCGCTTGGCGGCACGAAGACGCCGTCCTTGTTCTTGAGCAGCGTGTAGGTCATCTTGTTCTGCTTGACGTAGGCGTACTCGACGTAACCGATCGAGTTAGGCAGGCGCTGCACGAAGGCGGCCACGCCCTCGTTGCCCTTGCCGCCAGCGCCCACCGGCCAGTTCACTGCGGTGCCCTCGCCCACCTTGGACTTCCACTCGGCGTTCACTTTCGACAGGTAGTTGGTGAAGATGAAGCTGGTGCCCGAGCCATCGGCACGGCGCACCACCGAGATCTCGGCGTTGGGCAGCGGCACGCCCGGGTTCAGCGCGGTCAGCGCGGCATCGTTCCACTTGGTGACCTTGCCCAGGTAGATGTCGCCCAACACCGCGCCGGTCAGCTTGATCTGGCCCGGCGCGATACCCTTGATGTTGACCACAGGCACGACACCACCGATGACGGTCGGAAACTGGACCATGCCATCCTTGGCCAATTCTTCATCGGTCAGCGGCATGTCGGACGCACCGAAATCAACCGTCTTGGCCTTGATCTGGCGGATGCCGGCGCCCGAGCCGACCGACTGGTAGTTGATGCGCGCGCCGGTGGCCTTGTTGTAGGCATCGGCCCACTTGGCATACAGCGGCGCCGGGAAGGTGGCGCCGGCACCGGTGACGTCCTGGGCGGCCACCAAGGCCGGCGTCAGGGCAGCGGCCACCAGGGCCGCGCGGAAGAAGATCGAGTTCATGGGTAAAGACCTTTCAGCGTGTCGGGTTGGCTCATCATTCGCCAGACCCAAAGTCTAAAAACGCTTCGTGACAACTCGATGACAGGCTGTCATGTTTCGGTTGTGCGTCAAAAACTGTCACACAGCGCTGCAAAAACCGTCACAAAACTGTCTGAAGCGCCTCGTCAGGCCGCTGGAAAGGCAATTCAACCCTGAGCGCAGCCACCCGACAAACGCCAGTCGACAAACGCCAGTCGAATCAGATCAGGCCATTGCGGCGGCGGCCAGACGCTCGGCCAGGGCGAGTCCGTGCGCGGCGTCGCGCGACTCCACCATCACCCGCAACACCGGCTCAGTGCCCGAGGCTCGGATCAACAGCCGGCCCTGGCCCGCCAGTTCAGCCTCGACCCGCCGGGTTTCGGCCGCCAAGCGGCCATTGCCCTGCCAGTTAGCCAGGCTGGGCAGGCGCACGTTGAGCAGCGTTTGTGGCAACAAGGTGACGTCGGCCAGCATCTCGGCCAGCGAGGCCTTGGCACGCTGGGTGGCCTGCAGCACCTGCAGCGCACTGACGATGCCGTCGCCGGTGGTGTGCTTGTCCAGCGCCAGCAGGTGGCCCGAGCCCTCGCCGCCCAGCAGCCAGCCACGGGCGGCCATGGCTTCCAGCACGTAGCGGTCGCCCACCTTGGCGCGCACCAACTCGATGCCACGGGCCTTGAGCGCCAGTTCGACCGCCATGTTGGTCATCAGCGTGCCCACCGCGCCGGGCACGGCCTGGCCTTGCGCCAGCCGGTCCAGCACCATCGCGTAGAGCAGTTCGTCGCCGTTGAACAGCCGGCCGTGGCGGTCGACCAGTTGCAGCCGATCAGCATCGCCGTCGAGGGCCACGCCGTAGTCGGCACCGTGTTGCGCCACCGCGGCCACCAGGGCCTGCGGCGCGGTGGCGCCGAAGCCGGCATTGATGTTGATGCCGTCGGGCTGGCAGCCGATGGCGATGACCTCGGCGCCGAGCTCATGGAAAACGTCGGGTGCCACGTGGTAAGCCGCGCCATGGGCCGCGTCGACAACGATTTTCAGGCCACGCAGCGACAGGTCCTTGTCGACCGTGCTCTTGCAGAATTCGATGTAGCGGCCGCGGGCGTCGTCGAGCCGGCGGGCTTTGCCCAAAGTGGCCGAATCCACCCACTGCGGCGTTTCGTCCAGCGCGGCTTCAACCGCTTTTTCCCAGTCGTCGGGCAGTTTTTCGCCCTTGGCCGAGAAAAACTTGATGCCGTTGTCGGGGTAGGCGTTGTGCGAGGCGCTGATGACCACGCCCAGGTCGAGCCGCAAGGCGCGGGTGAGGTAGGCCACGCCGGGCGTGGGCAGCGGGCCGGTCAACAAGGTGTCGACACCCGCCGACGACAAGCCCGCCTCCAGCGACGATTCGATCATGTAGCCCGAGATGCGGGTGTCCTTGCCGATCAGCACGGTCGGGCGGCTGCCGCTGCGGCGCAGCACACGACCCACCGCGTGGCCTAGCCGCAGCATGAAGTCGGGGGTGATCGGGGCCTGCCCCACGGTGCCGCGGATGCCGTCGGTGCCAAAGTAACGTCTGGTCATGTTGTGTTGTCCCTTGTTGTGGAAATTCATCCCCGGGCGCTGCGCCGCGGCGAGGTTCACGACGCCAGCAGGCCCGCCGCACGCCAGACCTTCAGCGCATCGACCGTGGCCGCCACATCGTGCACCCGCACCACGTGCCCGCCGCGTTGCACGCAGGCCAACGCGGCCACCACGCTGGGCACCAAGCGGTCAGCCACCGGCCGGCCGGTCAAGGCACCCAGGGTGGATTTTCGGCTCCAACCCAGCAACAGCGGTTGGCCTAGCGCAAGCAATTCAGCCTGGCGCTGCAGTAGTGCCCAGTTGTGGTCGGGGGCCTTGCCGAAACCGATGCCTGGATCGAGTGCCACGCGATGGCGCGCGATGCCGGCCGACTGCACTGCCTGCAGCCGCTGGGCCAACCAGGCGACCACCTCGTGGACCACGTCGCCGGCATAGTGCGGCGCCTGCTGCATCGTGCCCGGCTCGCCTTGCATGTGCATCAGGCACAGCCCGCAGTTGGCATGGGCGGCCACCACGGCCAGCGCGCCCGGCCGGCTGAACGAGCGCACATCGTTGACGATGTCGGCGCCGGCATCGAGCGCGGCGGCCATCACCTCGGGTCGGCTGGTGTCCACCGACACCGGCACGCCCAGCGTCACCGCATGGCGCAGCACCGGCAGCACGCGGGCCAGTTCTTCATCGAGACTGGGTTGGCGGGCGCCGGGCCGGGTCGACTCGCCACCGATATCGAGCAGGTCGGCGCCCTCGTGCAGCAAGCGATCACAGTGGGCCTTGGCCGCATCGGCGTCGGCATGGCGGCCACCGTCGGAGAACGAATCGGGCGTGGCGTTGACGATGCCCATCACCCGCGGCTGGCGCAGGTCGATCAGGTAACGGGAGGTCTGCCAGAACATGGCGTGACGAACTCGAAGAGGGCAAGCCGAAGGGGAAGCGAGCCCGAAGGAAAAGGAAAAAAGCAACGGGGCCCGAAGGCCCCGTGCAGGGTTTAGCAAGCCGTTTTTTTGCCGCCGGTCAGACAGCAGCGGCCGGTGCGCTGTCAGTGGCAACCGGACCGCTGCCGCTGGCCGGGCCCGCGCCGCGGGTGCGGTCATTGGGGGTCCAGTCCTTGGGCGGGCGCGGCGTCCGGTTGTTCATGATGTCGTCGATCTGCTCGGCATCAATCGTTTCCCATTCGAGCAGCGCCTTGGCCATCGCATGCATCTTGTCCTGGTTGCCCTCGATGTGCTTGCGGGCGATGGTGTACTGCTCGTCGATGATGCGGCGGATCACCGAGTCGACCTTGCGCATCGTCTCTTCGGACATCGTGGTCGTCTTGGTCACCGAACGGCCGAGGAAGATCTCACCCTCGTTCTCGGCATAGACCATTGGACCCAACTCATCGGTCATGCCGTAGCGTGTGACCATGTCGCGGGCGATGGCGGTGGCGCGCTCGAAATCGTTGCTGGCGCCGGTGGTCATCTGGTTCATGAACACCTCTTCGGCAATGCGGCCGCCGAACAGCACCGAGATGGTCGAGAGCATGCGCTCCTTGTCCAGGCTGTAGCGGTCGCCTTCGGGCAATTGCATCGTGACGCCCAGCGCACGCCCGCGCGGGATCACGGTGACCTTGTGCACCGGGTCGGTCTTGGGCATCAAACGCGCCACCAGGGCGTGGCCGGACTCGTGGTAGGCGGTGTTCTTGCGCTCTTCCTCGGGCATGACCATGGACTTGCGCTCAGGGCCCATCATGATCTTGTCCTTGGCCTTCTCGAAGTCGTTCATCTCGACGACGCGGCCGCTGCGGCGCGCCGCGAACAGCGCCGCCTCGTTGACCAGGTTGGCGAGGTCGGCACCGGAGAACCCAGGCGTGCCGCGCGCCAGGATGTCGGCGCGGATGTCCTGGCCGATCGGCACCTTGCGCATGTGCACGTTCAGGATCTGCTCGCGTCCGCGCACGTCGGGCAGCGTGACATAGACCTGGCGGTCGAAACGGCCCGGACGCAGCAGCGCCGGGTCGAGGATGTCGGGCCG
>JAYVDE010000326.1:0-5099 GCA_043749575.1 Burkholderiaceae bacterium
CAACGAGAAGAAGTTCGACATGCTGCTGTCGGCCTGGACCGGCCGGCCCGACCCCAGCATGACCTACAGCCTGATGTATTCGAAGGACGCCTACTTCAACGCCGGCCGGGTCGACCACGGCAAGGCCTTGAACGACCTGCTGGCCGAGAGCCGAGTGGCCGAGCGCATCGAAGGCCGCAAGCTGATTTTCTGGCAGCTGCAGCGTAACGTGATGGAGCAGGCCCTGGTCGCGCCACTGGCCTTCCAGTTCGAGCTGGTCGCCACGTCGCAGAAGGTCAAGGGCTACAAGCCCAACCTGCTCGGCAAGCCCAAGTACGAATTCGTATCGCTGGCATGACCCCGCCCGAAGCGCCTGCAACGTCCTTGCCGGGAGCGCTGGCATGTTGACGGCCAGCCGCTTGCGGGTGATCCGGCGGCGCTTGTTGCAGGCGCTGCCGGTGCTGGTGTTGGCCACCTTCGTGGTCTTCGGGCTGCTCAAGCTGATGCCCGGCGACATCGCCATCACGCTGGCCGGCGAAAACGCCACTGACCAACGCATCGCCGAGATCCGCGCGCTGTACGGCCTGGACCGGCCGTTCCTGGTGCAGTACGGCAGCTGGCTGGTCCATGCCGCCCAGGGTGACCTGTCCAAGTCGCTGGCCAGCGGCGAGCCGGTGGCGCAGTCGATCGCCCGCGCCTTTCCCAACACCTTGTTGATCGTCGCGCTGGCGATGACGGTGGCGCTGGGCCTGGGCATCCCGCTGGGCATGCTGGCCGCCAGCCGGCCCGATGGCCTGCGCGACCGGGTGGTGACCTCGGTCGCCTCGCTCGGCATCGCGGTGCCCAGCTTCTGGCTGGCGATGATTCTGGTGGCCTGGGCGGCGCTGGATTTCGGCTGGTTCCCGGCTACCGGGGCGGTGCCGCTGAAAGAGAGCGTGCCGCGGGCCTTGCACCACGCGGTGCTGCCGGCGCTGGCGCTGGCCGCCGGCGGCGTGGCCGAGGTCTCGCGCCAGCTGCGCAGCTCGCTGGTTGAGATCCTCTCGTCGCCACCGGTGCGCACGCTGCGCGCCAAGGGCCTCAGCGCGGGCGTCATCCTGTGGAAACACGGCCTGAAGAACGCCGGCGTCAACCTGCTGACCGTCGCCACGCTGCTGTTCAACCGCATGCTGGCGGCCACCGTGGTGGTCGAAGCGGTGTTCGCCATCCCCGGCATGGGCAACCTGATCGTCAACGCCGCGCTGACCCGCGACCTGCCTGTGGTGCAGGGGGTGGTGTTCGTGATGGTGCTGGTGGTGATCACCGTCAACTTGCTGGCCGACCTGCTCTACACCGTGCTCGACCCCCGGATCGCCTGATGAGCCGCCGCCCGATTTTTCGTATCAACTCTCGTCTGCTCGCTCGTCTGACCGCCTGGCTGCGGCGTGACTTGCGCGCCGCCATCAGCCTGGCCTTCCTGCTGGCGCTGGGCCTGATGGCGCTGTGCGCGCCCTGGATTGCGACCCACCCGGTGACCGCGCAGGATGTCGACAACACCCTGGCCAGCCCGTCGGTGCTGCACCTGCTGGGCACCGACGACCTCGGCCGCGATGTCTTCAGCCGCATGGTGCATGGCGCGGCGGCCACGCTCTACGCCAGTGGCCTGGCGGTGGCCATTGCCGTGCTGCTGGGCCTGCCGGTGGGCTTGCTGGCGGGCTACCTGGGCGGCTGGGTCGACGACGGCATCAGCCGCTTCATCGACGCGCTGCTGTCGTTTCCGTCGATCGTGCTGGCGATCGCCGTCACCGGCGCACTGGGCATCGGCCTGACCAACGGCATGATCGCCGTGGGCATCGTCTTCTCGCCGCATCTGGCGCGCCTGGTGCGGGCGCGGGCGCTGGTGGTGCGCCAAGAACTGTATGTCGACGCCTCGCGTTGCTTTGGCGCGGGCACCGCGCGCATCCTGCTGCGCCACGTGCTGCCCAACACCGTGCAGCCGGTGATCGTGCAGGTCACGCTGCTGCTGGCCGCCGCGCTGCTGGCCGAGGCGTCTTTGAGCTTCCTGGGCCTGGGTATCCAGCCGCCCAACCCCAGCTGGGGCTCGATGCTGGCCCGCGCCTACCAGAACATGGAACTGGCGCCGGCGCAGATGTACGCGCCCGGCCTGGCGATCCTGTTCACCGCGCTGGCCTTCAACACCCTGGGCGAGTCGCTGCGCGTCGCGCTGGACCCGACCCACAAGCGCTGAAAGCCTTGCCGACCATGGCTGAATCCACCGCCACCGCCACCGCCACCGACCCGCCGCTTGACGAGGCCGCCTACCTGGCCACGCTGCACGCGCTGTGGCGAGCGGCCTGGCCGGCAAACGCCAACACCGCGCCGCACTACCCGCATGGCGAGCAGCCGCTGACCGACTACCTGCGCCGCTGGGCGCAGCTGCAGCCCAGCAAGCCGGCGGTCATCCACTACGGCCACACGCTGAGTTATGCCGAACTCGACCAGGCCAGCGACCGCTTTGCCGCGCTGCTGGCCGGCCACGGCATCGTGCCGGGCGACCGGGTGGCCGTGTTCTTGCCCAACCTGCCGCAGTACCACATCGTGTTCTTCGGCATCCTCAAGTTGGGTGCGGTGCATGTGCCGGTCAGCCCGATGTCGCGCGCCTTCGAACTGGCGCACGAGTTGACCGACACCGGCGCGCTGGCCCTGGTGGCACTCGACGAGCTGATGCCGGTGGTGCGCGAGGTGCGTGCGCAGTCCGCCACAAACTCGTCGCTTCGCCAGGTGTTTGTCACCGGCTTTGCCGACCTGCTGCCAGCCATGCCCACCGTGCCGCTGCCCGACTCGATGCGCGGGCCCCGCATCGCCTGCCCCGACGCCATCGAGCTGATGCCCGCGCTGGCAGCCGTGCTGGCCACAGGAAGCGGCTCGGCGCCGGCCCACCGGCCCGGCCTGGACGACATCGCCGCGCTCAACTACACCGGCGGCACCACCGGCTTGCCCAAGGGCTGCGTGCACACCCAGCGCGACATGCTCTACACCGCGGCGTCGAACTTCGGCATCGCGTTGGCGCGCGACGACGACACCGTGTTCCTCAGCTTCTTCCCGCAGTTCTGGATCGCCGGCGAGAACCTGGGCCTGGTGTTCCCGGTGTTCTGCGGCGCCACGCTGGTGCTGCTGACCCGCTGGGACCCGGTGGCCGTGATGACCGCGGTGCAGCACTACCGCGTCACCACGCTGGCGATGCCGGTCGACGGCGCGGTGGAGATGATGGACCACCCGCGTTTTGCCGAGTTCGACCTGTCTTCCTTGCGCCAGGTGCGGGTGGTGTCCTTCGTCAAGAAGCTCAACCTCGACTACCGCCGCCGCTGGCAGCAACTGACCGGCGGCATCCTGGCCGAGGCCGCCTGGGGCATGACCGAGACCCACACCTCCGACACCTTCACCACCGGCTTCCAGGACAAGGACTTCGACCTCCATGCCCAGCCGGTGTTCGTCGGCCTGCCGGTGCCGGGCACCGAATTCAAGATCTGCGACTTCGAGACCGGGGCCTTGAAACCGTTGGGTGTGGACGGCGAAATCCGCGTGCGCTCGCCGTCGCTGCTGAAGGGCTACTGGAACCAGCCCGAGGCCACGGCCGAGGCGCTGGTCGACGGCTGGCTGCGCACCGGCGACATCGGGCTGATCGATGAACGCGGCTTTCTGCACTTCCTGGGCCGCCGCAAAGAGATGCTCAAGGTCAAGGGCATGAGCGTGTTCCCGCCCGAGATCGAGGCCGTGCTGGGCCAGCACCCCGCCGTGCTGGGCTCGGGCGTGGTCGGCCGGCCCGACGCGCTGCGCGGCGAGGTGCCGGTGGCGTTTGTGCAACTCAAACCCGAGGCCGATGCCGACACCGCCGTGCCAAGCCTGCTGGCCTGGTGCCAGTCGCGCATGGCCGGCTACAAGCTGCCGGAGATCCGGCTGGTCGACAGCCTGCCGATGACGGCCACCGGCAAAGTCAAGAAGCAGGACTTGAGCGCTTTGCTCTGACGCTCGCACCCGCTCCAGCACCCGCACCCGCTGCAGTTTCAGTTGTAGTTCTCCCGCTTGCGCCGCTGCGCCACCGCAAGCGCCCACCGAACACTCCCACAAGGACCACCCGCATGACCTGGACCCCCGAACTCGATGAACTGGCCACGCGCACCGCGATGGCCCACCAGATGGGCGGTGCCGACAAGGTCAAGCGCCAGCACGACGCCGGCCGGCTGACGGTGCGCGAGCGCATCACCCAGTTGGTCGACGCCGGCAGCTTCCACGAGGTCGGCGCGTTGTCGGGCATCGGCGAGTACGGCGCCGCGGGTCGGATCGAACAGGTCACGCCGGCCAACTGCGTGTTCGGCCGCGGCAAGATAGCCGGCCGGCCGGTGGTCGTGGTGGGCGACGATTTCACCGTACGTGGCGGCTCGGCCGATGCGTCGATCAGCAACAAGCCGCTGATGGCCGAGGACATGGCGGCCGAGTTCCGCCTGCCCATCGTGCGCATCATCGAAGGCTCGGGCGGCGGCGGCTCGGTCAAGACCATCGAGACCAAGGGCGCCAGCAACCTGCCCGGCGGCGTCGGCCAGACCCGCGGTTTCTACATGATGACGGCCAACCTGGCCCAGGTGCCGGTGGTCGGGCTGGGGCTGGGCTCGGTGGCCGGGCTGGGCGCGGCGCGGCTGGCCTCGTCGCACTTCTCGGTGATGACCCGCGACTCGGCGATGTTTGTCGCCGGGCCGCCGCTGGTGGCGCGGTTGGGCCAGGCGCTGGAGAAGAAGGAACTCGGCGGCGCCGACATCCAGACCCGCAGCGGCGCGATCGACAACGTGGTCGACACCGAGCAAGAGGCGTTCGAGGCGGCGCGGCGCTTCCTGTCTTACTTGCCGGCCTCGGTGCATGCGCTGCCGCCGGTGCTGCCCAGCAGCGACGACCCCGAGCGTGCCGACCCCTCGCTGATGACCGCCGTGCCGCGCAACCGGCGCCAGGTTTACAAGATGCGGCCGATCATCGACGCGGTGGTCGACGCCGGCAGCTTCTTCGAGATGGGTGCCAACTTCGGCCGTTCGATCATCGCCGGCCTGGCCCGGCTGGACGGCCACCCGGTGCTGCTGCTGGCCAGCGACCCCTAC
>JAYVDE010000327.1:0-13125 GCA_043749575.1 Burkholderiaceae bacterium
GCCGAGCAAGCCCAGGCGCTGGCCCAGCGCCTGCTGGGGGATTGGCGCGCGCCGGCCAACACCGCGCCGCTGCTGGCGCTGGCACCGCCCTCGGCCATCGCCCAGCCGCTGGTGCTGATCGACATGCCCGGCGCCGGGCAGAGCAGTGTGGCCGTGGCGGCGCCGTTTGTCACCAGCCTGGCCGCTGACCGCCGCAGCGGGCTGGTGGCCCAGGCCGTGCTGGGCGGCGGCTATTCGTCGCGGCTGAACCAGGAGGTGCGCATCAAGCGCGGCCTGAGTTATGGCGTGTCGGCCAGTGCCGAATCATTCGAACGCGGCGGCATGTTCAGCGCCCAGGCGCAGACCAACCACCCCAGCGCCGCCGAAGTGCTGCAGATCCTGCGCGCCGAGGTGGCCCGGCTGGCCGACGCGCCACCGGCAGCCGACGAGCTGGCTGCGCGCCAGGCCACGCTGGTCGGCGGTTTTGCGCGCCGGCTCGAAACCAACGGCGGCGTGGCCACGCTGATCGTCAACCAGCTGGCGCAGGGCCGGCCGTTGGCCGACCTGGCCGCGCATGTGCCGGCGCTGCTGGCCGTCACCCCGGCGCAAGTGCAGGCCTTTGCCCGTGAGCACTGGGCCGCCGGCCAGCTGCGCGCGGTGGTGGTGGGCGACCTGGCCGCGGCCGGCCCGTCGCTGGCCGCGCTGGCGCCGCAGGCCTTGACGCTGAAGCTGGCCGAGCTCGACCTGGAACAAGCGGGGCTGCGCAAGCCCTGAGCAACCGGCGGCGGCGGCTGGTGTCGCCGACCCCACGGCCGGGGGCCTTGAATAGACCCGGGCACTGCCCATCTGCAACCAGTGACCGCCGACCCGCTACCCGCCCTCTGGCCCTTGTTGCTGCTGGTGCTGGCCGTGGTGGTCGGCGCGGTGGCGTTGCTGGGCCAGCCGTGGTGGACGGCCCGGCGCCATGCCCGGCTGCGCGCGTTGCCCTTTCCGGTCGCCTGGCGCCGCATCCTGCGCCGGCGGGTGCCCGCGGTGGCCCGCCTGCCGGCTGATCTGCAGCAGCGGCTGAAGCAGCACATCCTGGTCTTCCTGGCCGAAAAGCCCTTCATCGGCTGCGCTGGCCAGGTCATCAGTGACGAGGTGCGGGTCAGCGTCGCCGCTCAGGCCTGCCTGCTGCTGCTGGGCCATGCCCAGTCGGCGGTCTACCCGCGCTTGCGCGAGATCCTGGTCTACCCCAGCGCCTTCTTGATCGACGAGCCGCAGCCCCAACCCGGCGGCGTGGTCCAGCAGCAGCGCCAGGCGCTGGCGGGGCAGTCGTGGTCGCAGGGCCGGGTGATCCTGGCCTGGGACGAAGTGCGTGCCGGCGCTGACGACCCCGCCGACGGCCGCAACGTGGTGATCCATGAATTCGCCCACCAGGTCGACCAGGACAGCGGCCACGCCGATGGTCGGCCCTGGCGGCCCGGCCGCGCCCAGCGCCAACGCTGGGCGGCGGTGATGGCGGCGGCCTACGCCCAACTGCAGCGCGAGCCTTCGGCACTGATCAGCGCCTACGGCGCCACCGACCCGGCCGAGTTCTTCGCGGTGGTCAGCGAGCTGTTCTTCGAACAACCGCAGGCGCTGGCGGCCGAGGCACCGGCCGTCTACCGCGAGCTGGCGGGGCTCTACCGGGTGCATCCGTTGGCTTGGTAGCCCGGGCCGGACAAGCGCAGCAGGCGCCGGGACACGGCCCCTCTGCAAGCCGCTGGGCCGTTGCCCGCAGGTGTCGTCGTGCCAGCCCGGCGATGATCTGGGTCCAGCGATACTGGACGCAGCCCGCGTGCGGGCGCATGAGATAAAAGTGAGGACGACCATGCTTGATCGCTGTGCTAATTTTGCTGATGCGCTGGCTGCGGGTCTGGCCGGCATGTTTCGCTATCAACAGCCGTGCCCGGCGCTGCCAGGCGCGCCACTGGCAGCTCTGCTCCCAACGCGACCGCCAAGCCGACCGCCAGTACGCCGCCAGGGGCCAGCACTAGCGCTGGTCGTCGGCCTGCTGGCGGTGGTGCTCGGGGCGACGGGTTGTTCCAGCCTGCAGTCGTCCGGACCGCCCACCAGCGCCTCGGATTCCCCGGGCCAAAACAAGCCCGGCTGGTCGAGCTCGATGGAAGCCAAGCGCATCGCGCTGGAGGCGGTCGCGCTCAACACCGGCATCGCGGTCTTCCGCACCGCAGACAACCAGTTGCAGGTCAACGTACCGAGCGAGTTTTCCTTTGACACCGACAGCGCGGCCATCAAGCCGGCGATGCGCCCGGTGCTCGACCGCTTCGCCGACGATCTGGCATTGCCGGTGTTGTCGCACCTGCTGGTGCGCATCGTCGGCCACACCGATGATCGTGGCCGCGATGCCGCCAACGACCAGCTGTCGCTGGCGCGGGCCCGAAGTGTCGGCAAGTACCTTGAAGGCCGGGGCGTCGCTGCCCAACGCATCTCGGTGGAAGGCCGTGGCGAGCACGAGCCCAGCGTGACCAACGACCAGCGTTACGGCCGTGCGCTCAACCGCCGGGTCGAGATGTTCCTGCGCGAGCCCGCCGCCCAATAAGCCAGGCGAGCGACTCGCCGAGGCCGGGCATCTTCGGTTGAAGATGCAGCGCGCAGGCGCTCAGGCGCGCCGGCCCCTGCTTACTTCAGTGCCCAGCCGCCGCTGACCGGGAACACCTGGCCGACGAAACACGCCGCCGCGTCGCTGCACAGGTAGCCGGCGAACAGCGCGTCTTCTTCGGCCGAGACCAGCCGGCCCAGCGGCACTTCGCGCTTGAGCCGGTCCTGGAAGCGCGGGTTGGCCTGCAGCTCGGGCGGAAAGTAGGTCGGGTTCTCGACAAAGTTCTGCGCAATGGCGTTGAACTGGATGTTGTGCGGCGCCAATTCCAGCGCCACCGACTGCATGTAGGCCAGTTGGGCACCGCGCGCCGCGCTGTAGCTGGCAGTGCGCTTCTGGCCGCGCAGCGCAGCGGCGCTGCCCAGCAACAAGATGCGGCCACTGCGCCGCGCCAGCATCTGCGGCAGCACCGCAGCCACCAGGCGCGGCATCGGGTCGACGAGGTGGGCGAAAACGTTGCGCCACTCGGCATCGCTGATCTCGCCGGCCGGCGTGGCCGGCGCCGGCAGCGACAGGTGCAGCACCAGCACGTCGACCACCCCCGCCGCGGCCACCAGGGCCGCCGGCAGCGCCGGGTCGTCGGCCAGCGGCCGGGCATCGGCGATCACCGTGGCGCCCAGGCGCTGAAAAACATCACCCAGCACCGGGCCCATGAAATCAGCGGATTGGGTGATGAGCACGCGCTTGCCATCGAGCCGGGTCGAGATCATCGTGGGGGATAACCCAGCTAGGCTAGGGTTCGTCATGGGGGTCTCCTGGGGGCGGGTCGGGGTTCGATGAGGTCGCCGCAACCGGGTCTGCATGAAAGTGCGTGCCGGTGCGTGTCATCCCGCGAACAAACAAGGCCGCTCAGCGCCCGGCAACCGACCGGATGAAGGCCACCGTCTGCTGGGCGATCAAGTCTTTGTCATTGTCGAGCGTGGCGACGTGGTACGAGTGGTCCAGCCACAGCAGGTTAACCCGGCTGGCACCGATCCGCTTGACGATGCGCGGGCCGTTGCTCGGCTCGACCACATGGTCCTCGCGCGACTGGATCACCAGGGTTGGGCAGCTGATGCGGGGCAGCAGGTCGTGCGTCACGCCGACCAGGCTGTAGATCTGGCGCAGCGCGGCCACCGGCACCTCCTTGTAAGCCAGCTCGACCACGCCCGGCGCCTTGATGTCCGAGCCGATGCCGGGCACCGTCGCGGGCGCGTTGGGGTCTAGCGCCAGGCCGGCCAGGTCGGCCGAATTGATCCGCACCGTGGCGTTGATCGGGATCGCGCCCTTGATGACGTCAGCATGTTTGGCGGCGGTGTAGAGCGTCAGCGTGCCGCCCATCGACAGCCCGGTCATGAAGACCTGCGAGCAGGTCTTGCGCAAGCTGGCCAGCGCTTCGTCGACCGAGGCGATCCAGTCGCTGGCGGTGGTCTTGGCCATCGCCTGCGGCGAGATGCCGTGGCCGGCCAGGCGCGGCCCGACCACCGTGTAACCGGCCACGGCCAGCTGCTGGCCGAGCGGGCGCATGCTCTGGGTGGTGCCGGTGAAGCCGTGGCAGACCAGCACGCCGATGTCGTTGCCGGGGTAGAAAAATGGCTCGGCGCCGGCCAGGATGGGTTCGTCGGTCATGCAGGGCTCCTTGGGTTTGAGTATGAGGTTCGGGTCGGGGTCGAACGGCTGGCTGCAAGCGATCAGGCGCGTCGCTGGTTCAGGCTGTAGACCAGCGCGGCCGCGGCGATGATGGCGCCCTGCAGCATCAGCCGGCCGGGCTCACCCAGCCCCAGGCTGGTGAGAAAGTTGAACAAAAAGGTCAGCATGAACGCGGCCACCGCCGGGCCGGCCATGCCGCCCTTGCCGTTGCCGAAGTTGACGCCGCCCAGGATCGCCGCGGCCAGTGAATTCAAGGCCAGGTCTTGCCCCAGCGTGACGCTGCCCTTGCCGACGAAGCCGACCAGGATGAAGCCGCACAGCACCGAGATCAGCGCCGAGACGACATGGCCGACGAAGATCACCCGCAGGTAGGGGATGCCCGATAGCGCCGCGGCCTGTGGATTGGCGCCCACCGCATCCAGGCTGCGGCCGTACACCGTGCGCTTGAGCAGCCAGGCCGCTGGCAGCAGCGCCGCCAGCCACACCAGCACCGGCAGCGGCATGCCGACGATGCGCAGGCGCGCCAATTCACGCAGGAACTCGGGTGCGTCGCCCGGTGCCCGAAATTGCGACAGCGCGATCACCGTGCCCAGCAGAATCATCGCCACCGCCAGCGTGACGATCATCGACGAGGCTCGGGCCTGCACGATCAGCACGCCGTTGACGACACCCACCACCAGGCCCAGCACGACGCACAAGCCCATCGCCGCCGCGTCAGACACCGGGAAGTAGCCGCTGGTCAGCAGGTAGGACACCGCGACGATGACGCCGCCCGAGGACAGGTCGATCGAGCGGGCGCGCATCACCAGCGACTGGCCGATCACCGCCAGCCCCAGCGGCGCGGCCTGGCGGGCGATCAGCGGCAGCAGCATCAGCGACAGCAACTGCGGCCGCAGCACGGCAGCCAGGATCAGCAGCAGCAGCAGGCCGGCATAGGCCGGCGGCAGGCCCAGCGCCCAGCGCAGCGCCCGACGCCCGCGTGGCAGCGGCTGGGTGGCCGGTTCGGCATCGACCTCCGCGGTGCGGGGCAGGGCGGCGCTCACTGGACGACCCTGCGCGCTGCGCGCTGCGGGATGAGCGCTTTGGAGCGGCCACGCGCGCTCATAGCCCCACCACCTTGCGGCGCTGCGAGCACACCGCGGCCAGCAGCAGCGCACCGGTGATGGCGCCGCGCAGAAACGGCGAGATGCCGAACAGGTTGATGCCGTTGGTGATCAGCCCCAGGCTCAGCGCGCCGGTCACCACGCCCAGGATGCTGCCCACGCCGCCGGTCAGCTGCACGCCGCCCAGCGCCACCGCGGTCACTGACTCCAGGCCGAAGGCCGCGCCCATGCTCGGGTCGCCCGAGGCGACGCGGGCGGCCAGGTAGACGCCCGCCACCACTGCCAGCAGGCTGCAGACCACATAGGCCGAGACCACCACCGCCACCGCGCGCACGCCATTGAGGTGGGCGCTGCGCGCGTTGGCGCCGACCGCGAAGATGTGCAGCCCCAGCCGCGTGCGGTACAGCAGCACCGCCACCATGCCGGCACACAGCGCGCACCAGCCCAGCGCCTGCGGCACGCCCCACAGCGTGCTGTTGGCCAACTGCCCCAGCCAGGGCGCCACCTGGCCGCCGGGAATCGGCAACACCAGGTAGGCGAAGCCTTGCAGGAAGGTCATCGTGCTCAAGGTCATGATCAGCGGGTGGATGCCCGCCACCGCCACCCCCAGGCCGTTGACCACGCCGACCACCAGGCCCAGTGCCAGCGCCAGGCCGATGCCCCACAGCGGGTCGGCCTGGGTGGCGACCAGGCAACCGGCCAGGCTGACCACCGAGCCGACCGACAGGTCGATGCCGGCGATCAGCGCGACCACCAGCTGGCCCAGCGTGACGATCAGCAAGGCGGTGATCTGGCCGCCGACATTGGCCAGGTTTTGCGGCGCCAGGAAGTTGGGCGCACCGAGTGCCAGCACCGCGAACAGCAGCACCGGCAGGCCGATGGTGTAGCGGCTGAGGCCGGACCGTCCGGCGCTCATCGTGCCGCCTCGTGGTCGGCCGGCAGCGCCGGTGCGGCCGCGGCCGTGGTCACGGTGGGCGGCGGGGCATCGGCCAATGCCAGCGCCAGCAGGCTTTCTTCGGTGGCGGTGGCGGCCGGGACGTTGCCGACGATGGCGCCGGCGCGCACCACCAGGATGCGGTCGCACAGGCCGATCAGCTCCAGCAGGTCAGACGACAGCGCCAGCACCGCGCCACCTTGCTGGACAAACTCGCGCAGCAGGGCGTAGATCTCGGCCTTGGCACCGACATCGACGCCGCGGGTCGGCTGCTCGATCAGCAGGGTGTCGACACCGGCGGCCAGCCAGCGGCCGATCATCACCTTCTGCTGGTTGCCGCCCGACAGCTCGCCGGCGTCCTGCGCCAGGTCGCGGGCACGCAGTTGCAGCCGCTCGGCGATGCGCTCGACCAGGCTGCGCTCGCGCGGCGCGGCGCGCAGCAGGCCCAGACCGCGCAGCGCGCCGAGCCAGACGTTGTCGGCGATCGGCAGCTCGAGGTACAGGCCTTCGAGCTTGCGGTCCTCGGGGATCAGGCCGACCCCTTGCTGGACGATGCGCACCACACCGTCGCGCGGGTCGAAGGCTTCGGGCTTGGCGTCGTGTTCAGCGCGGTCAGCGCGGCCATCACGGCCGTCGCGACGGCAGCGCAAGATGTCGCTGTCGTGCGGCCGCAGCACGCCGGCCAGCGCGCGCACGATCTCGCGCTGGCCCTGGCCTTCGAGGCCGCCCATGCCGACGATTTCGCCGCGCCGCAGTTGCAGCCGGGCGCACGCGCCGCCGGCCAGCGGCGTCAGGCGGCGCACGTCCAAGGCCAGCGGCGCGGCGCTGCCGGCCGGCGCCGGCCCGGCGCGCGGTGGAAACAGCGCCTGCAGCGGCCGGCCGACCATCAGCGTGATCAGCCGGTCGGGGGTCAGCGCGGCAATCGGCTCGGTGGCCACGTGCTGGCCGTCCTTGAGCACCGTCACCGTGTCGCAGAGCCGGAAGATCTCGTCGAGCCGGTGGCTGATGTAGAACACCAGCTTGCCCTGCGCCTTCAGCGCCTGGATCAGCGCTTCCAGCTGGTTGACCTCGGCCCGGTTCAGCGGCGCGGTCGGCTCGTCGAAGATGAACACCGAGGCGTCGGTCGACACCCCCTTGGCGATTTCGACCAGTTGCTGCTCGCCGATGCTCAAGCTGGCGCAGGCGCGTTGCGGATCGAGCGTGATGCCGATGCGCGCCAGCACCGCCTGCGCCTCGGCCAGCATGCGGCCGCGCTGCAGCCAGCCCAGCCGGGTCGGCTCGCGGCCCAGCATCAGGTTCTCGGCCACCGTCAGGTTGGGCAGCACCGTCAGCTCCTGAAACACCGTGGAGATGCCGGCCGCGCGGGCCGCCGCCGGGCTGTTCAGCCGCAGCGGCCGGCCGTCGATCAGCAACTCGCCGGCATCGGGTGGGTGCACGCCGGCCAGCAACTTCATCAGCGTCGACTTGCCGGCGCCGTTTTCACCGGTGATGGCGTGCACCGTGCCCGCCCGCCCGACCAGGCTGACCTGGTGCAGCGCCCGGGTGTGGCCAAAGGTCTTGCAGACCGCGCGGATGGTGATCAATTCGCGCGGCGGGTCCTTGGCCGCCGCGCCAGCGCTGGTTGCTTCGAAGCTCATGGTGGCGGCTGAACTGGCGCCGATCGCTCAGCGCTTGAAGGTCTCTTTCAGCGTCGCCTCGGGCAGCGTGGACGGCAGCCAGTAGGCATCGTTCAGGTCGGCGCGGAAGAACTTGTCGCGGTCGGCCAGCGCGATCGCCGGCGGCGACGAGAAGTACGACCGGTACATCGGCTTGCCTTCGAGCAGCGCCACCGAGGCGCGCACCACCGCAGCGCCCAGCCCGGGGGTGAACTGCGGCGCGATGCTCTTGACGCCGGTGGCCTTCCAGGCTCGCAGGAAGCCGTTGTTGCCTTCGCCGGTCATCGGCACCAGGGCGTTGCCGCTCTCTTTGAAGACGTCCAGGCAAGCCCGGGTCATCTCGGCGCCGGAGAACCAGATGCCGTCGACCGCGTTGCCTGACAGCCCCAGGTTCTCGCACAACTGCTTGCCCTTGGCGTAGCCCCAATCACCGAACACCTCTTGCGTGATCTTGATGTTCGAGCCTTCCAGCGACTTGCGAAAGCCGTTGTAGCGCAGCGTCTCCTCGTCGACCCCGGCCACGCCGCGGAAGGCCCAGACGTTGCCCTTGCCCTTGAGCTCCTGGCGCAGGTAGTCGCCGCCCTGCTTGCCGAACAGCTCGCCGCCGGCGCCGATCTCCACGGTCGACTGCATCGCCTTGCCGAAGGCGCCGAACACCACCCCCGGGATGCCGGTCTTGGCCGCTTTTTCGGCCAGCGGCGCGCCGATGGCGGCCGAGATCGGGCCGATGATGATCGCGTCGACCTTCTTGGTCAGCAGGTCCTCGACGTCGGCCACCTGCTTGGCGGCCTGCCAGTTGGCCTCGACGAAGATGAACTCGGTGATCTCCTTGCGCTGGGCGGCGGCGACCTTCATCTCCTGGATCATCTGCACGATCCAGGTGTTGCCGACGCCGCCGAAGGACACGCCGATGCGCCACGGCCCGGCCTTCTTGAACTGGTTGGGCTTGGTCTGCTCTTTGGTCGTGGGCGTCAGCAGGCCGTCAGGCAGCAGTTCGACGTCGGCGGCCAGCGCGGCACCGCAGAACGCGGTGGCGACCAGCAGCGCGCCGAGTTTCAGGGCGGCGCGTGCGATCAGGTGAGGCATGGAGAGTTCCTGGTGGGCGTCGATGACGCCATGCTGGGGGACACGATGCGGGCCGCTTCGGCGCTGGGCCGGCGGTGGCACCGGTGCTCGACAGCGTGGGCTGTTCGAGCTGCGGTAGGCCTTGCGTTCATGACGATGTGAACAGCAAGGCGCTGGCATTGTTGAATGTTATTGATCGTTTTGTTTCGTTGTTTTCCCTATGATCGTTCGTTTTCTTTCGACTGAGGGGCTGAGCACCGTTGCAACGACGCGCTGTGGCAGCGCCCGGTGGCCGTGGCCGACGAGAGGGCAGGTCGACCTGTTGATCGAGCGGGCCGGCGAGTTGTGGCCGGTGGAGATGAAATCGGGCGCCACCTTCCAGCCCGAATGGCTGCGCAACCTGGTCACCTGGCAGCGCCATGCAGCGGCCGCGCGCCAGGGTGCGGCGTTGCTGATCAGCGCGGCGCCCGGTTCGGGCTGGCACCAGGGTGTGATGCTGGCCGAGTGGCGCGATGCCCTGGCCACCTTGGCGCCGCCGGCCAGCTGAAAGCCAGGCCAGACCAGGCCGTGCCGTGCCGTGCCGTGGGCGCGGGCGCTTCAGCCGGCCGTGGCCTGCCGCACGGAGTGCGCCCATTGGTCCATCAGCGCCTGTGCCCGCTCGCGCGGCAGCGTCGGGTGGAATCGTCGCTCCACCTGCCACTGCGCCGACAACTCGTCCAGGCTCTTGTAGACGCCGGTGGCCAAACCCGCCAGGTACGCGGCACCCAGCGCGGTGGTCTCGGTGATGCGCGGCCGCACCACCGGGATGCCCAGCAAATCGGCCTGAAACTGCATCAGCAAGTCGTTGACACAGGCGCCACCGTCCACCCGCAGTTCGGTGATGCCACTGAAGGGCATCGGCGCGGCGGGCCGAGCGCTCGGCCGCTCCGAAGCCGGCCGCTCGCTGGCGCAATCCGCCCACTGGGCGGCTCGCATCCGCGCTTGCCCCCCTGGGGGACCGTCCGGCGTACCCGCCGGGCGAGGGGCAGACATATCGCGGCTCATCGCCTGCAACAGCGCGGCGCTCTGGAAGGCAATGCTCTCCAACGCGGCGCGGGCGATGTGGCCCATCGTCGTGCCGCGGGTCAGGCCGGTGAGCGTGCCGCGGGCCTTGGCGTCCCAGTAAGGCGCGCCCAGGCCGGTGAAGGCAGGCACGAACATCACGCCGCCAGCGTCGGGCACGCTTTCGGCCAGCGCCTGCACCTCGCTGCTGGCCTTGATGGCGTTGAGGCCGTCGCGCAGCCACTGCACCACTGCGCCGCCGATGAACACGCTGCCTTCCAGGGCGTACTGCGGCCGGCTGTCGGCCTGCGCGGCGCTGGTGGTGATCAGGCCGTTTTCGCTGACGCGGAACTGGTCGCCGGTGTGCATCAGCATGAAGCAGCCGGTGCCGTAGGTGTTTTTCGCCAGGCCGGGCGTGAAGCAGGCCTGGCCGAACAGCGCACTCTGCTGGTCGCCGGCGATGCCGGCCACGGGGATGGCTGCGCCCAGCAACGCGGCATCGGTCTCGCCGAAGACATGGCTGCTGGGAAACACCGCTGGCAGCAGGCTGTCGGGCACGTGCAGCAATTTCAGCAGCTCGTGGTCCCAGACGTTGTGGCGGATGTCGAACAGCATGGTGCGCGCCGCATTGCTGACGTCGCTGGCATGCACCCGGCCGCCGGTCAGCTTCCAGAGCAGCCAGCTGTCGACGGTGCCGAAGGCCAGGTCGCCATGCGCGGCGGCGATGTGCGCGCCGCTGACGTGGTCGAGGATCCAGCGGATCTTGGTCGCCGAGAAATACGCGTCCACCACCAGCCCGGTGCTGCGGCGGATCTGCTCGGCATGGCCCTGCTCGCGCAGCTGCGCGCACAGCGGCTCGCCGCGCCGGTCTTGCCAGACGATGGCGTTGTGGATGGCCTGGCCGGTGCGGCGGTTCCACACCACCGTGGTCTCGCGCTGGTTGGTGATGCCGATGGCCTTGACTTGGCTGGCGCTGATGCCGGCCTTGGCCAGCGCCTCCTGCGCGGTGGCCAGCTGGCTCTGCCAGATTTCTTCGGGGTCGTGCTCCACCCAGCCCGGCTGCGGGAAGATCTGGCGAAACTCGCGCTGCGCCATGGCCACGATGTGCCCGGCCTCGTTGAACACGATGCTGCGCGAACTGCTGGTGCCCTGGTCGAGGGCGAGGATGTAGCTCATGACCGCCCCTTGGCCGACCGGCACGTCGGCTGCCGGTGCCTGCCGAGGACCATCGGCCGCTGGCCGATGGCAGCCCCGGGCTCGGCCCGCTGTAGTTCGCTGGTCATGGCTGTGCTCATGGTTTGTCTCCTGAATCGGTGGCTTGGCCGATGTGGCTGCCGATCACGCAGGTCACGCCGGCCTCGACCAGCAGCGTGCTGAAGGCGGCCGGCGGCGCGCTGTCGGTGAACAAGGTGTCGACCTGGTCGAGCCGGCCCACTTCGACCATCGCCGGGCGGTTGAACTTGCTGTGGTCGGCGGCCAACCACACCTGCCTGCTGGCGCGGATGATGGCCTGCGCCACCTTCACTTCCCGGTAGTCGAAGTCGCGCAGCGTGCCGTCGGCCTCGATGCCCGAGATGCCGATCACGCCGATGTCGACGCGAAACTGGGCGATGAACTCGACCGTGGCCTCGCCGATGATGCCGCGGTCGCGGCCGCGCACCACGCCGCCAGCCACGATGACCTCGCAGGCGGGGTTGTCGCTGAGGATGGCGGCCACATTGAGGTTGTTGGTGATCACGCGCAGGCCGCGGTGGGCCAGCAACTCGCGGGCGATGGCCTCGGTGGTGGTGCCGATGTTGAGGATCAGGCTGCAGCCCTCGGGCACCTGCGCGGCCACCGCGCGGGCGATGGCGCGCTTGGCGTCCTCGTTGAGTTGCTGGCGCTGACGGTAAGCAATGTTCTCGGTGGTGCTGGCCGGCAGCCGCACACCACCGTGGAAGCGGGCCAGCAACCCGGCGTCGGACAAGAGCTTCACGTCGCGCCGCACGGTCTGCAGCGTGACGCCAAAACGCTCGGCCAGCGCCTCGACCGTGGCACTGCCGAGTTCACTCACGGTGGCCAGCACGCCGGCCTGGCGAGGGTTGGGGATCAGGGTACTCACGGGCTCATTTTCTGCGGGGCGACGCCGCCAGATTAAGCGATGCGAGCGCGGGCGGGCTCAGGGTTAGCCGGCTTGTGTCGCCAGCAGATGTAGGCTACAAACGAACATATAAGAAAAAAAATGAATACCAAGCGAACAATTTTCGCTCGTCTTTTGACCCAACATCGCCAATGCCACTGACCCCCCAGACAAGGAGACTCCGTTGAGCGAGCCATCGAAGCGCGTCGCCGCGGCGGCCGTTATGTCGTCGGCGCTGCCCCAGTCGTGCGACGTGTTGGTGGTGGGCGGCGGCATCAACGGTGCCGGCATCGCGCGCGACCTGGCCGGCCGCGGCCTGAAGGTGGTGCTGTGCGAGCAAGATGATCTGGCGCGCCACACCTCGTCGTCGTCGACCAAGCTGATCCATGGCGGCCTGCGCTACCTCGAATACTACGAATTCAGCCTGGTACGCAAGGCGCTCGCCGAGCGTGAGCGGCTGCTCAAGAGCGCGCCGCACATCATGTGGCCGCTGCGTTTTGTGATGCCGCACGATGCCTCGATGCGGCCGGTATGGATGGTGCGCATCGGCTTGTTCCTGTACGACCACCTGGCCAAGCGCGAGTGGTTGCCGGCCAGCGGCACCGTCGATCTGCGCAGCCATGCCACCGGTGCGCCCCTGAAGCCGCAGTACAGCCGGGGTTTTGTCTACAGCGACGGCTGGGTCGACGATGCGCGGCTGGTGGTGCTCAACGCCATCGACGCCGCGGAGCGCGGCGCCACCATCTTGACGCGCACCCGCTGCGAGCGGGTGGAGCGCAGCCGCCAAGGCTGGCGCGCCATGCTGCAGCCGGCCGGCGCCGCGCCGATCGAGGTGCAGGCGCGTGCGCTGGTCAACGCCGCGGGCCCCTGGACTGGCGAATTTCTGCGCGACCGCGCCCAGCTGTCCAGCGCGCGCACGCTGCGGCTGGTCAAGGGCAGCCACATCGTGGTGAAGAAGCTGT
>JAYVDE010000328.1:0-13116 GCA_043749575.1 Burkholderiaceae bacterium
CTCGCGAGTGTGGGCGCCCTGGATTGGGATGGGCTGCAAGGCGCAAACCACAGCCATAGCCCAGCTATGGCGAGGATTTGCAACGCCGCAGACCGCCCAGAACAGGGATGACCGCGCCGCGAGGGACTTGTTCAGCGTTGCCTTAGTTCGTAAACGAAATGATGGAACGAACTACTAGGAAGTACGACGCCAGCACCTGGTGGGCAAACGGCATCTCGCTCGACAATCCCAGTGAGCCATGCAGGTGCAGCGCACGCGAGGCGATGTCGTGCAGCACCTTGGGCATCTGGGCCTTCACCGCGGCGATGTCCTTGCGCACCAATTTGTAGTCGTTGTGGCGGTCGATCAGCCAGGCCGTGCGCAGCACCAGCAGCCTGAACTGCTCCAGCTCGATCCAGGAGTCGGCGATCTTCTCCTGCACCAGCTGCTTGCGCGCCAGCAACTCGCCCTGCGTCACCCGCGACAACGCCCGCTCGCATATCATGTCCAGCGCCTTGCGCGCCTTGCGCGCCTGGCCGATGGTGCGCATGGCATGGTGGATGCGCCCGCCGCCCAGCCGCACCTGCGCGACGACAAAGGCCTGGCCCGGTGCGCCGAGCAGGCTGTCGGCCGGCACCCGCACCTGGTCGAAATTGAGGTAGCCGTGGGTCGCCACGCGCTCGTCGCCCCCGGCCGACATGGCGCACGATCTCCAGCCCCGGCGTACCCGCGGGCACGATCAGCATCGACATGCGCTGGTAGGGCGGTGCGTCGGGGTCGGTGACCACCATGACGATGAAAAACGCCGCATAACGGGCATTCGACGCGAACCATTTCTGGCCGCTGATGACCCCGTCATCGCCCTCGCGCACCGCCTTGGTGGTCAGCACCTTGGGGTCGGCGCCGCCTTGCGGCTCGGTCATCGAAAAACACGACACGATCTCGTTGCGCAGCAGCGGTTCGAGGTAGTGGCGCTTTTGCTCGGCGCTGCCGAAGTGGGCCAGGATCTCGGCGTTGCCAGTGTCGGGTGCCTGGCAACCGAACACCGTGGAGCCGAACTCCGAGCGGCCCAGAATCTCGTTGAGCAGGCCGAGCTTGACCTGGCCGAAGCCGGGGCCGCCCAGCTGGGGCCCCAGGTGGCAGCCCCACAGCTGCTGCTCACGCACTTGGCTCTGCAGCGGCCGCACCAGCCGCACCAAGGCTGGGTCGGTGATGTGGTACGGGCTGCCCAGCGGTCGAGCGGCTCGACTTCATCGCGCACAAACTGGGCAACCCAGTCGAGTTGCGCCTGGTAGGCGGGTTCAGTCTCGAAACTCCAGGCCATCGATGGCCCCAGTTCAGCGGTCAGAGGAACTCAGAGGATCAGGCCGCCGTCGACCGGAATCGTTTGGCCGTGCACGTAGGCGGCCAGCGGCGAGGCCAGGAACAGCGCCACCCCGGCCATGTCGGCAGGCGTGCCCAAGCGGCCCGCGGGGATGCGGGTCAACGTGGCCTTCAGGCGGTCGGGGTTCTGGGTCGTCACCTTGGTCAGCTTGGTATCGACCAGCCCCGGCGCGATGCCGTTGACGCGGATGCCCTCGCCGGCCCAGGCTTCGCCCAGCGTGCGGGTGAGCCCGACCGCGCCGGCCTTCGACGCGTTGTAGGCCGGGTTGCCGCGGGTGGCGTGGTAAGCCGCCGTCGAGCTGACGGTGATCAGCGCGCCCCGCGAAGCCTTGAGTTGCGGATAGAACTTCAATGCGCAGTTCATCAGGCTGTTGAGGTTGACCTCAACCACCTTGCGGAAGCCGGCCGCCGAGAATTCACCGCGCTTGTAGATCACGATACCCTGGGACAGCACCAGCACGTCGAGCGTGCTGAACGGCGGGGTGTGGCGCTCGATCACGTCGCTGTCGCCGACATCGACCTGCGCATAGTGCAGGCCGGCGAGGTCGGAGCCCTCGGCCGCCGCGTAGTCGGCCGCGCTGGCCCGCGTGCCCCAGACATGGACCTCGGCGCCAGCCGCCAGAAACGCCCGGGCGATGCCGTTGCCAATGCCACTGGAACCGCCCACGACGAGGACGGTGCGGCCGGTGAAGTCAAGCGGATTCAGCATGGTGGGGTCTCTGGGTGCGGCGGTGGGGTCGACGAATGAATTGACCCGCGGCTTGGCCAGCGATTGATCCGTGCAATTCGCTGGGCGCAAGCCAACGGGCCTGCGCCACCATAGCAGCGTCGCCCCGCCCTGCGGTCAACGGCTGCCCGCCCTCAATGCGCCCCGCGCCGGCGCACCACCGCCCCCAGCAAGCCCAAACCGGCCAGCAGTGTGGCTCGGCGCTCACCCCATGGGCGGTCAGGGCGGTCAGGCGCGCTCAGGCGCTGGTGACCAGGCGGCGGGCGTTGCCGCAGCCCGGTTTCAGATCCCCGTCAGGCCACCAGTGCACATCAGCGTCTGGCCGCTCACGTAGTCTGATTCAGGGATGCACAGCAGGTAGACCGCGCCTGCGGCCTCTTCAGGTGTGCCGCCGCGGCCCAGCGGGATGCTGCGCTCCATCGCCGCCATCAGGTCCGGGTTGACACCCACCTTGATCTCGCGGCCGTCGATGTGGGCGGTGGCATCGTCCGCCGCACTGACGGTCAATCGGGTCTTGATGAAGCCGTAGGCCACACAGTTGACGGTGACGTTCAAACGTCCCCACTCCTTGGCCAGCGTCTGCGTCAGGCCAACGATGCCGGCCTTGGCGGTCGAGTAGTTCGCCTGGCCGGCATTGCCGAACAAGCCGGCCACCGACGAGATGTTGACCACCTTGCGCACCACGCGCTGGCCGACCGCCGTCTCGGCTTTGCTCAAGTTGCGAATCACCGGCTGCGCCGCACGCAAGATGCGGAACGGCGCTGTCAGGTGGCAGTCGAGCATCGCGTACCACTGCTCGTCGCTCATCTTCTGGATCACGTTGTCCCAGGTGTAGCCGGCGTTGTTGACGATGATGTCCAGCCCGTTGTATTCGCTGACCGCCGTGCCGATGAAGCGCTCGGCGAAGTCGGGCGCGGCGACACTGCCGACGCAGGCCACGGCCTGGCCCCCGGCAGCGCGAATGGCCTGCACGGTTTCTTGCGCGGGTTCGGCGTCGAGGTCATTGACGACGATGCGGGCGCCATCGCTGGCCAGCTTCAGCGCGATGGCGCGACCGATGCCCCGGCCCGAGCCGGTGATGAGGGCAACTTTGCCGTCGAGTTTGTGGCTCATGGGGTGGACCTCCTGAAGGGCGGCTGGACGGCTTCAAGCCAGGGCGACGAGGGCCTCACCGACGATCTTGGTTTGGCCGAACGGGTTGACGCTTTGCTGCTCGATGCGCACGCAGCGCTGCCCGTCGTGGACCAGGCGAAGAACTGCAGCCGGCTGCGCTCGATGGGCAGCACTGACGCGGGCTTTCGTGGCCGATCCATGGTTTGTCGATCATGGTCCGCTCGCCTTCAGACGCGTTCGTACAGCGTCACCACGCAGGCGCCGCCCAGGCCCAGGTTGTGCTGCAACGCCAAGCGCGCGCCGTCGACCTGGCGCTTGTCTGCGGACCCGCGCAGCTGCTGGACCAGCTCGGCGCACTGCGCCAGGCCGGTGGCGCCCAGCGGATGGCCCTTGCTCAGGAGGCCGCCCGACGGGTTGGTCACCACCTTGCCGCCATAGGTGTTGTCGCCGTCGTTGATGAACTGCTCCGCACCGCCCACCGGGCACAAACCCAGCGCTTCGTAGCTGATCAACTCGTTTTGGGCGAAACAGTCGTGCAGCTCCACCACGTCGAGGTCCTGCGGGCCGATGCCGGCCGCTTCATAGACTTGATGGGCGGCGGCCTGGGCCATGCTGAAGCCGACCACCTCGCGCATGTCGCGCGCCTCGAACGTGGTCGCGCGGTCGGTGGTCATCGCCTGCGCCCTGATGCGCACACGGCGGTCCAGCCCGTGGGCCTTGGCAAACGCGTCCGAGCAGACGATGGCGGCGGCGGCGCCGCAGGTCGGCGGGCAGGCCATCAGCCGCGTCATCACGCCGGGCCACAGCATCGGGCTGTTCATCACCTCGTCTTCGGTGACGACGTTGCGGAACAGCGCCAAGGGGTTGTTCGCAGCATGGCGGCTGGCCTTGGCGCGGATCTTTGCGAAGCTCGACAAGGGGGTGCCGTGCTGCTGCATATGGGCCAGGCCAGCGCCGCCGAAGTAGCGCAGCGCCAGCGGGATTTCGGCATGGCCGACCAACTCGTCGGTGACCGTGTCGAAGCGCTCGAAGGGGCTGGGTCGGTCCTTGAAGACCGCGCCCAGCGCGCCCGGGTTCATCTGCTCAAAGCCCAGCGCCAGCACGCAGTCGGCGGCGCCGCTGGCCACCGCCTGGCGTGCCAGGAACAGCGCGGTCGAGCCGGTGGAACAGTTGTTGTTGACATTGATGACCGGGATGCCGGTCATGCCCACGTCATAGACCGCGCGCTGGCCGGAGGTGGAGTCACCGTAGACATAACCGACATAGGCCTGTTGCACCTGGTCGTAGCCGATGCCGGCATCGGCCAGCGCGGCGCGGCTGGCCTTGGCGGCCATCTGCGGATAGGGCTCGTGAGCGCCTGGTTTGGCGAAGGCGATCATGCCGACACCGGCCACCACCACAGCTTGGTTCATGCTGAACTCCTGGAATAAGGAAGGAAGAAAGGAAGGGAAGGCCTCGCGAGACGAGGCCAGACAGCGGCTCAAGCCACGTTGCGCTCGCGGCCCTGCCAGAAAGGTTCACGCAGCTTGGTCTTCAACACCTTGCCGGCGCCCGACAGCGGCAGCGCATCGACAAAGGCCACGCTGCCTGGGCACTTGTAGCCGGCAATCAGCGCCTTGCAGTGGGCTATCAGTGACTCAGCCGAGGGGGCCTGCCCCGGCTTGCACACCACCACCGCATGCACCGCCTCGCCCCACCGCTCGCTGGGGATGCCGATGACCGCGCAGGCGGCCACGCCGGGATGCTGGGTGATGGCGCTCTCGACCTCGCCCGAGTAGACGTTTTCGCCACCGCTGATGATCATGTCCTTCAGCCGGTCGGCGATGAAGATGAAGCCGTCCTCGTCCATCCAGGCACCGTCGCCGGTGTGCATCCAGCCGTTGCGCACGGCTTGCGCCGTCTGCTCGGGCTTGTTCCAGTAACCCTGCATCACGTTGGGGCCACGCACCACGACCTCGCCCACCGTGCCGCGCGGCAGCTCGCTGCCTTCGGTGTCGACCATGCGCAATTCAATGCAGTAACCGGCTCGCCCGGCCGAGCGCAGCTTGCCCAGCTTGCGGCCCTCGACCGTGTGGAAATAGGCCGGGTTGACCGTCGCCAGCGGCGAAAGTTCGGTCATGCCATAGGCCTGCACGAAGCCCACGCCGGGCAGCGCCGCCATGGCCCGCTCCAACACCGCCTCGGCGATCGGCGAGGCGCCATAGACGATGGTCTTCAATACGCTCAAGTCGCGCGGCTGCTGCATCGCCGGGTGATCGACCAGCAGCTGGATCATGGTCGGCACCAGCAGCACATGGCTGACGCGGTCGCGCGCCAAGGTGTCGAGCACCCCCTCGGGGTTGAACATCGGCACGATCGTGTGCGTGTTGCCTTCGGCCCAATGCACCAGCGAGAAGCCCATGTCGGCCAGATGGAACATCGGCGCAGCATGCAGGTAGGTGCCACCGGCTGCGGCCAGGCCCTCCGAATGCAGCGCCAGCGCCGAGCTGCACAGGTTGGTGTGGCTCAGCATCACGCCCTTGGGAAAGCCGGTGGTGCCGCCGGTATAGAAGATGCCGGCCAGGTCTTCGCCGCGTCTCACAGCGTCGGGCACCGGGTCGGCAGCGGCCAGCAAGGCCTCGTAGCCGTGCATGCCGGCCGGCACCTCAGCATCACCGCAATAGACCACTTCGCGCAGCGCTCTTGAGTCGCGACGCAACTGCTCGACCAGCGGGCGGAAGGTCTCGTCGACCAGCAGGATGGTGGAGCCCGAATCGTCCAGCGAATACAGGATCTCGGCGGCCGACCAGCGGGTGTTGCAGGGGTTCAGCACACCGCCACCCCAGGGCACGGCCATCTGGTATTCCAGGTAGCGGTCGGAGTTGAGCGACAGCATCGCCACCCGGTCACCGGGGTGCATGCCCAGCGTCTGCAAAGCGCCGGCCAGGCGGGCCACGCGGTCGGCGAACACGCGGAACGTGGCTTGCCGGGCGCCGCAGCGCACGGCGATGCGATCAGGGTGTTGCTGCAGCGCGCGGTGCAATGATTGGGTCAGGTACATGCGGGTCTCCGTTGAAGCCGTGGCGATCAGCACGACAGGCTGGCGCTGCATGGTAAAAATCAGCGGCGGTTTGCACGATGGCGTTTGGCATCGATCGGATGGCCGATGACCTCGATCCGCGCCACTGCTCCGCCCGATGACCCACCCTCCCGTCACCATCTCGATCGCTTTTGTGCAGGGCATGCTGTCGGGCGTGCGGGCGCGCGGCCTGGCCGCTGACCGCTTTCTGGCCGACGCGGGCATCGCCCCGGCCTTGCTGGAACAAGCCAGTGCCCGCGTCACCGCAGACCAGTATGTGGCGCTGTTCCAGTCGCTGACGGACCGGCTCGACGACGACCTGATCGGCTTCTTGTCACGCCCGCTCAAGCGCGGCAGCTTCGCGCTCATCGTCCGCTCGGCGGCGGGCGAAGACAGCCTCGCGCAAGCCATGCGTCGCAGCGCCCGCACCTTCGGCTTGCTGCAGGGAGAAGTCGAGCTGGAACGGGTGCAGGCCGGGCCGCTGGCAGGCCTGCGCCTGCGTTTCAACGACCCGTTGGCGGCGCAGCAGATTTTCCTGCACGAGCTGCTGCTGCGCAGCTTCTGGCGGCTGCTGGCCTGGCTGGCCGGTGGCCGGCTGCCGGCCGAGCGCTTCGACTTCGCCTTTGGGCAGCCGTCCCACGCCAGCAGCTACGGCAAGATCTTTCCCGCGCCGCTGCGCTTCGAGCAGCCGCAGTCGGCCTTCTGGGTCGCCTCCGACCTGCTGCAGCAGCCGGTGCGCCGCGACAAGCTGGCGGTGCGGGCCTTCCTGGCCGACGCGCGGGCCAACACCATCGTGCCGCGACGCCATGACCTGATCAGCGCGCGAGTGCGCCAGCTGCTGCAGCAGGCGCAACCCGCCTGGCCCGACCTGGTCGCCACGGCCGAGGCACTGCACATGGCCGCGTCCACGCTGCAGCGGCACCTGGCCACCGATGGCACCTCGTTCCAGGCCTTGAAAGACGAACTGCGGCGTGATCTCGCCATCACCCGGCTCAACACCAGCACGCTGCCTTTGGCGGCGCTGGCCGATGAGCTGGGGTTCGCGGACGGCGCCGCGTTCCAGCGCGCCTTCAAGAAGTGGACCGGCAGCGCGCCGGGCGCTTACCGCCGCGGCGGGCTCTGATGCGGCGGGGCGCTGTGCGTCTCTGCAACGGCGATTCTGGTGGGCTTTGCGGCGGCCGCTTGCCGGCAACACCTTGAACAGCGGCGGCCGAGCGGCCGCCGCAAAGGCTCAGCCGGCCTTGCGCGGCCGACCCGCCTTCAGTGCCGGCAGCCGGTCCAGCAAGGCCTTCAGCAGCGTGTCGTCCATGGCGGCCAGCGCCTGCAGGCCCGCACGCAACAACTCGCTCTTGCGGATGGCGCGCTTGAAGCCGAGGCCACGTTCCTTCAGCTGGTGGATCAGCACGAAGTCGGCACGCGGCATCGTGAAACT
Organism: Burkholderiaceae bacterium; assembly: GCA_043749575.1. Classification (GTDB taxonomy): domain Bacteria; phylum Pseudomonadota; class Gammaproteobacteria; order Burkholderiales; family Burkholderiaceae_C; genus Pseudaquabacterium. Next base: position 7,693 of record JAYVDE010000328.1, read on the forward strand.
GTCGCGCACCAGTTTTTCCTTGGAGCGGACCACCTTGCCGGCGGCAACGGTGGCTGACGGCAGGGCAGCAGCGGTCACGGCACTGTCTTTCTTAGCGACCTTGGCAGCCGCCTTGGCAGCGGCCTTGGGCACGGGCTTGGCGGCGATGGTCTTGACCTTTGCGGGCTTGGCCGAGGCCGGTTTGGCTGCCGTGGGCTCGGCCACAGCGGCGGGCTTCGCGGCCTGGGCAGGCGCCGCCAACTTGACCGGCTTGACCGGCTTGACGGGCTTGACCGCCTTGGTCACTTTGGCCGGCTTGACCGGCTTGACCGGCTTGACCGCCGCCTTGGCAGCCAGCTGATCGCTCGCGCTGGCGGTGGTCACTGCAGCGGCCTTGGTCGGCACGGCTTTGCGGGCCTGCGGTGCAGCGGCGCCCAGGGCCGCCTGCTGAACCACCGGCCAGGCCGCCACCTTCTGGAGCGGCGGCTTGGCAGCGGGCTTGGCGGCAGGCCGGCGCGCAGCGACGGCCGGCTTTGCAGCGCCGGTGGCCAGCGGCGCGCTGCCGGCGGTGTGCTCATCCTTGCTGGCGGCAGCGGCCATGACCACCGCCGCTGGCGCGGCGGCGCTGGCGGGCTTTGCAAGCTCTGCGGCCGCGGGTGCGGGTGCGGGTGCGGCGGTGGGTGCGGGTGCAGGTGCAGCGGGTGCAGCGGCAGGGGAAGCGGCAACGGGGTTGGTTGACATTCGGCGTCTCATTAAATGGTGTAAACGATTTATATTGTATGGCTGATTGATGCCACCTGACTAGGGGCGGGTTCGTTTCGAAAACAGGCTGCTGGCCGCATCGGCACCTGGCTCCACCGGTCGGACGAACTTCCAGTCGCTGTAGGCCGCGTCGAAGTTCGCCGTCTTGATCGGCCGGCCGGGGCCGCGGCTGAACACCGCCACGATGCCGTCGACCTCGCCTTCGCGGCACCAGCGCCACGGTGAGCGGCAGCAAGCTCAGCGGCATGGTGGCTGGCGACGTGGTCGAACTGGCGCAGACCGCCCAGTTCGTCGACCGCAACGCCGGCCAGAGCAAGGCCGTGATCTACAGCAACCACCTGACCGGCGCCGATGCCGGGAACTACGCCCCGGCCAGTGCCTTTGGCACCGGCAAGGCGACGATCAAGCCGCTGCAGCTGCGGGTCGACGACGCTTATGCGACGGCCGCCGACAAGACCTTCGATGGCACCACCGCGGCGACCATCAGCGGCTCGACGATCAGCGGCGTGGTGGCGGGCGACCGGGTGGTGCTGGCGCAGTCGGGCAAGTTCTTGAACGCCGCGATCGGCGCCGACAAGGTCGTGGTCTTCAAGAACGCCTTGTTGGGCCGGGACCAGGCCAACTACGGCTTGTCGTCCAAGGGCGGCCGCACCACGGCGGAGATCCTCGCGCCTTGAGCGCCTGGGGCGCCTTGAGCGCCTGGGGCGCCTGGGGCAACCCCGGCGCGCGGCGACACAGCGCGTGATGGCTGCGGTTCAGTGACCGCGCGCGGCGCGCCCGTCAGGGGTGGCAGTGGCGGTTGAGCTGGCCGCAGGCTCGACCAGCGGCTGGGCCAGCAGGTGCAAGCCGACGCCCAGCTGCTTGGTCTGGCGCTTGGCCAGCGCGGCGGCATTGGCCACGTCCTCGGGGCGCAGCGCGCCACCGGACGCCACCCTGACGGCGCCAATGCCCAGGGTGGTCAGCGGGTGAAAGCGCATGCAGCCATGGCGGTCTTCGGCATCGATGCCACCGGCCTGGCGCGCCGGTTCGTCATAGAGCGCCAGTGCCTGCTGGTTGAAGTGGCTCAGGGTGGCCTCGCAGCGCCGCTGCCAGTCGTCACTCTGGAACAGCACGACAAAATCGTCGCCGCCGACATGGCCGACAAAATCGCGCCGCGGGTCGGCCTGCGCGGTGATGCAGCGCGCGGCCAGCAGGATCATCTCGTCACCGCGCCAGTAGCCGTACTGGTCGTTGAAGGGCTTGAAGTGGTTGAGGTCGCCATAGCAGGCGACAAACTCGCGCCCGGCGCTGAGCAGCCGCGCTATGTGCTGGGTGATCGGGATGTTGCCGGGCAGCAGCGTCAGCGGATTGGCATGGCGGGCGGCCTCGATCCGGGATTCGGTGACCGTGCGCACCAGGTCTTTGCCGCTGCCCAGGCCGCGGTAACGGCCGCCGTCGACGATGATGATGCCCTCGGCCAGATAGCGTTGATCGTCCGAGGTCAGCACCTCGGCCAGGTCTTCGATGCCGGCATGGATGTCGACCAGCCGCGGCGTCAGGTTGGCAAACAGGGTGCAGGGCTTGCGGCCGTACAGCTCGGGGAAATAGGGCTTGGCGAAACGGTCGACAAAGTGCTGGCGGCTGACCAGGCCCATCGGGCGGCCGTCGTCGACGATGGCCACCGCCTCCAGCGTTTCCTGGGCCGCGAAGATCTCGAACAAGCCCTGGTTGCTGCAGTGCGACGGCACCGGCGCCACTTCGCGCAGCAAGGTGCGGGCCGAGGCCCGCTGCTGGGTGGTACGGCGGCGCTCGGGAAACACCGCCACGTCCTTGCTGCGGATGACCGCCAGCGCGGGCGCGGCGATCTTCGCCACCGGCAGCGCTTGCGGCCAGCCCAGCACCCAGCCCTGGCCGAGGCGGATGCCCAGATCGCGCACCAGGTGCAGGTCTTCGGTCGACTCGATGCCCTCGGCCACCAGGCTGGCACCGAGGATCTGCGAGATCTGCAGCAGCGCACGCAAGGTCTGCTGCTTCTCGGGGTGGCGCGACAGGTGGCGGGTGAAGTACTTGTCGATCTTGACGATCTCTGGCTTCAATTCCGACCACAGCCGCAGGCTGGAACGGCCGTCGCCAAAATCGTCCAACGCCAGCGCCACCTTGTGGCGGCGCAGGCGCGCCACGGCAAGCGCCAGGGCCTCGACATCGGGCACATGTTCGTGCTCGGTCAGCTCGATGACGATGGACTCCGGCGCGACCATGCCGTTGCCCAGGCGCGACAGCAAGGTGGCGACATCCGGCTCGGCCAAGGCCACCATCAGCGCCGCGGCGCTGAGGTTGAGGTAGAGCCGACCCGGCGTTGCCAGCCGCGACCAGGCCTGCAAGGCCACCCGCACACACTCGATCTCCAGCCGGGTCGACAGCCCCGATTCGCGCGCAGCGCCGAACAAGGCGTCGGGGTTGGCCCAGCGGCAGCCCGGCGGGGTGCGGACCAGCGCCTCGTGGCCGTGCACACTGCCGTCCGTCAGTTGCACGATGGGTTGAAAGTGGGGCAGCAGCAGGCGCTGGTCGATCAGGTCGGCCAGCGCGGTCGCGTCGGTCACATCGAGCGCGTTGATCGCGTTGATCGCGTTGATCGGGTCAGGATGTTCTTTCAGCATGGGGTGCGGCTGGGCTGGGTGGCGGCCGCAAGGAATGTCATCCGCTAAAGCTACACCGCGGCGGTGACACCGTCGTGACGACCCACCGGCCGCATCAGCCCGCCGGCAGCCGCATCAACGCCTGGCCCATGCGCAGCGAAGCACCCGTCGCCACCCGGTCGACCAGCACAAAACCACGCGGCGCAAAGACGATGATCGTCGAGCCGTGCTGGAACCAGCCCATCTCCTGGCCTTTGCTGAAACGGGCGTCGCAGGGCAGCTCGTCGGGGCCGCGGTAGTCGACGCCCAACAGCGTGGCCAGCCAGTGCAGGCGCAGGCTGGCCACTAGGATGGCGGCCACCGGCACCAGCGCGATCGGGTGGCCGCTGGCCTGGCCGTCGACCACCAGCCGGGTGTGGATCACCGCGCGCTCGTTTTTGCAGAACAGCTTCTCGACCCGTTTCAGCGCGATCGGGTTGACGTTCCAGGTGTCGCCGGCATGGTGGGTGACATGCTGCACCTGGCAGTCATGCGGCGCATGGAAGCGGTGGTACATGCTCGAGGTGAGCCGCAGCGTGACATAACAGCCGTTGCGGTAGGGCGCAAAGGCCTGCGGGTCGGCGCCGAACAGATCGGGCAAGGTGTACGGAAAGCCCTTGGCCTGGAACACCGTCAAGCCGTCGACAGCGCCGCAGGCGCCGATGATCGCATCGCAGGGGCTGGCCAGCACGGCCGGGTCGGCGTCCACCGGGCGGGCGCCGGGTTTCAACTCGCGGATGAAGCAGTCGTGCAGGCTGTCGAACTGCTGCTTTTTGGCGTCGCGCAGGTCGAGCTCGGCAAACAGCTGCCAGGCCTTGATCGACAAGCTGCGCACCAGCGGCTGGCGGATCTGGCTGAACCAGCCCATGAAACGGGTCAACGCGATCCGCGGCACGCGGTTGGTCAGCAGGAAGTTCAAGTCCTCTTGCTGCAGAAAGCGATCTCTAAAGTGTCGCAAGCGGGTGGTTTTCATGAGGCTGTCAAAGCGGTTTGTTAGAACGGCGGCAACCTCTTGGAGCTGCCGGATGATTGAAAACTTTGCCCTCACAGGCCTGGCCCTGGCCGCCTTGCTGGCCACCTTGGTAGCCGCCAGGGCGGCCAAACGCCGGCTGGAGCTGTCGCTCGCCAAGCACCCGTCGCTGACCGGCCATGCCCGGATGGCCCAGCGGGTGGTCGCCCAGCTGCCCGGTTATGCCTACAACGAGCAGCGCTTCTTCAGCGTCGACCAGGCGCCGGCCGAGGCGGTGTCGCGCCGGCGTGCCGGGCTGGCGCGCTTGTCGGCGCTGTTCGCTGATCGCTACCCCCAATCGCTGGCACTCAGCAAGCAGGCCGCGCAAGGCCTGTCGGACCTGCAGTTCACCGGCGCCTACCGGGTGCCGTTTCAGTTCAGCCGCTACCTGCGCGAGCAGCTGAAAGTGGCCAGCTTCGTGCGCGAGTCGGCCGGTGTCACGCTGACCGATCTGGACGGCAACGTCTTCTACGATCTCACCGGCTCGTACGGCGTCAACGTGTTCGGCCAGGACTTCTACAAACAGTGCATCGCCGAGGGCAGCGCCCGCGCCCAGGCGCTGGGCCCGGTGCTGGGCAGCTACCACCCTTGCGTGGCCGACAACATCGATCGCCTGCGCGAGATCTCGGGCCTGGACGAGGTCTCGTTCCACATGAGCGGCACCGAGGCGGTGATGCAGGCCGTGCGCCTCGCCCGTTACCACACCCGCCGCAGCCATGTAGTGCGCTTCTGCGGCGCCTACCACGGCTGGTGGGAAGACGTGCAGCCCGGCCCCGGCAACCCGGCCAAGCCGCGCGAGACCTACACCTTGAAGGAGATGGACGCCGACACTTTGCGGGTGCTGCGCAGCCGCCGCGACATCGCCTGCGTGCTGGTCAACCCGCTGCAGGCGCTGCACCCCAACCAGGGCGCGCCGGGCGACTCGACGCTGCTGCACAGCGCACGCCGCGCCGGCTTCGCGCCCGCATGGGTGCAGGGTTGAGGGCGTACCGTTGATATTATAGGATTTAGGGCTTGCGA
>JAYVDE010000329.1:0-5087 GCA_043749575.1 Burkholderiaceae bacterium
GACGTTTTTGAGCGCGTTGGCAAAGATCGGAATATTGCCAAACGGATCGGTGATCAGGATCAGCAGGATGGTGGCTGAGGCGAAGGTGTAGTTCATGGCTTGTGATCGTGCGCCCTTGACTGGCGCTGATTTGCAGGATAGCAGGGTGCTGTGATTTCACGCTGGGGGAGCCCGTCGCGGCGACAGCGCAATGTGCTGCGGTTTTGGGGAGGAAGCACACGCGAAGTGGAAAAATCGGTCAAGCTTTCGCTTACTTCGCACTGCCACCGCGCCGGGCGGGCTGCGGGCAGATGATCATGGGGGGCAAACGCCTGGTGAGGTCGCAGTGCTGGCGGGGCTTGGGCGGTAGCTAGGGCCGTCCAGCGCCGTGGTGCTCACAGCCGGGGGCGGCCATTAGCTTTTGCCTTGTCTGGATCAGTGGACTCGTTACATGGATGCTTGCAGGCGTTACGTGCAATGTTGCGCGTTGGCACCCCCACGCGCGGCCAGTATGAACTGATTCATGGGCCTAGCGTGTTCATTTGACCACTTACGCGGTCAATTAACGCAACAAACCCGCCAGACCGGTCATAATTTGCTTAGCGCAGGGGCGCGAAACTTGCCGCCCCCTATGTCGCACACGCCAACCGTTCGCGGTGTCGGTTCATTCCAACAAGGTTTATCCGCCGCAGGACGCGCTCTTGGTTTCTGAAGTTGGCCTCGCGACAAATAAACGCTTTTCGCTAGCGCTCCAACCCGCCCCTCCCGTGCTCCGTTCCGAAGAAACTTGATTTTTAGATCGTTGATTCGTATGAATATTTTTGAAGTAATTTAAGAGAGACCCCACCAACTCAGTCCGCCGCCATTCTAAAAGTTTATAGTACAAAAATGAACCCAATCCAATTCCCAAGCATAACTGCGATGCTCGCACTCTCCTTGGCTGTAAGTGCGGGAGCACAAACTTCAGCCAAAAAAAGTCAGCCCAAGCCATCGGCCGCCAAGCCAGTCGAAGCTACTCCGCCCGCACTGGCGGAACCACCACCCCCACCGTTTGCGCCAATCTATTTCAAGCCAAGCGAATCCCCTTTGGCATATCTGGCAAATGAGCCGCAGAAGGTCTATGCCTGGATCGAAGCACAAACCTCAAGCGTCCTGGGAAAGCTTGACCAGTACACCACGGCAGAGGAACGACAAAAGTATCAAGTCGCACTTACCGAAAGGATGAAGGGAATACAACCGATCCCGATAGTTGTGCCTTGTCAGAAAAAGTACGATCCTGCCCATCAATCTTTCGAGGTCAAAGTATTACTCTCCCCAATCACGGACTTTTTGCTTGAATCTCCAAATCCCGAGGCGCTGAACTTACGTCGGTTAACGCTGGCCCAAGCTAACGTTCAACGCGACACGTACACGGCGCAAAATGCATACGGCGCAACCACAGAAGTATCGAGAACGATATCCGATGACTACGTTCTTGTATTTCCAGCAGGCGCTTCAAACGAACCGGCTTCCGTTTTAGTTCCAGGCAATATTTCGTCATCTACTCGCCTGCCGTATCGCTATAGTTTCAATTTCCTATCTCTGTCCGCTAAGCTTCCACCCGCAGAAGCTCGTGACAGTGAAAAACAAATTGCTTGCATGTACATATTTTCTCTTGAACAGCCCTACACATTCAAGTTCAAGGAGCGCGAAACTCCAACCCGAGACCTTCCATTTGAACGAACCGCAAAGGGATTTGCTTTGTTCGGGCGGCTTGATCAAGTTGCTGTAATTAACAAAGTATCGGGCCAAATCTATGACCAAGCCGCTCGGTCAAAGTAAGGGAGTGGAGCGTAACGGAAATAATGTTAGATCGTGCAAAGCCAAGATCTGAACCGGTTGTTGGACAAGTCCGGTTGTGAGACATCAACTCTTCGAGAATTATCTTTCTCGATCCCACCGCACGTCAACGACGCTAAGCACCGAAGCCGCTGGCGCCGATGGAGTAGACCGTCATTGCAACGGTCACGATCACCGGAATGACCGGTGACGATCCTTTGGATACTCACCAAGCGTATCCGCAGCACCCACAAAGGCGCTGGCGCGTTGATGGCTTGGACGTGATCTATGTGCTCGGATTGACCTCAATATCGGTCGTTGGTGGTCGTGCAATGGATGGTGAAAGCCTTCGCATTACGATCATCATGGGTGCGCCACGGCAAGTAGAGAGCGCGCGATGAGTGAAATTTACGCAAACGCTGTTGATTCGCTACGGATCGGAATGGAGTTTTTCCTCAAGGAGCCGGGCTACTCCAGCAGGAAGCACGCGATCCTTACTCTTTTTCACGCAATCGAGCTGTTTCTGAAGGAGCACCTCTATCGAAAGAACCCAATACTGATCTACCGAAGTATCGATGCAAAGATCACCGAGGATTCGATGACCGTAGGAATTAAGGAAAGTCTTGTGCGTCTCGAAAACCTTGGCTTAGGTCTCCCGAAAATGCCACGGACGGCAATCGAAAAAATACAGAAACGTCGTAATCGAATTGAGCACCACCGCTACGACCATAAAGAAGAAGATGAACTCATCATCGCAGAGTCTTTGCAATTCATTCTGTTCTTCGTCGATGACGTGCTGAAGAAAAAGTTAGAAGACGACATTCCGGCGGAAATTCTGCGCGAAATCCAGCGCATCGTGTTTAAGCACGATCAGTTGTACTGGATCGCAAAGCATCGCCTTGAACAGTGGATGCATGACGCTTGGCCGGGATGGAACAACGAGGAAACAGATACGCCGGACGAATTCTCCGGCACGTTGGACTGCCCTATTTGCCGCGAAACATCTTTGGTCATCGGTTATCACGATAAACCTTTCTGTTTTCATTGCAACACGACGGTTGCCGCAGCGGAGTGCGAAAACTGCGGTACCACTCACCTCTCCAGTGTTGGCTGCTCACGGTGTTGCGAATGAGTCAGACGCATATCTCTGTGATCCACCGGACGCTGCGCGCGCAGCGCCGTTGATCTCCTCGTTAAAGACTGTTGGAGCGAAGCGAACGCCTGCAATCAGTCTGAACCCGAGTTTCATCAGCCCCCAATACGACCATCACCGCAGGTCGTGGTGGTTGGGTCAGGTGACCGGGCTTTCGGTTGAAAGGTGTGCGGCGACCAACTCGTGAAGGCCAGAGAAAATGCCCAAGCGAAAGCTTGACGCATTTTCCGCTCCCGCGCGTGATTTCATCGGGAAACCGCAGCACCTGGCCCGGCCGCCGCGACCGGACCACAGGGACCATGCCTGCACACTTCAGGAGAACTTATGTTTGACCACGTCAAATTTGAAGTCAGCGACTATGCCGCGAGCAAAGCGTTCTTCCTCAAGGCACTCGCACCGCTCGGCGTCGCTGTTGGCTCGGAGGGGGCGCCGGCGTACGGTGTCGAGCTTTGCTCAAAGAAGAAGGCTTCATTGTGTTTGTTCCAAGCCGAGGAGAAGCCGGCGCATCTTCACCTGGCGTTCACCGCCGAAAATCGCCAGCAAGTCGAGGCTTTCTATCGCGCGGCTCTGGAGGCGGGTGGCAAAGACAATGGTGCGCCGGGTCTGCGCCCGCACTACCACGCGAACTACTATGCAGCTTTGTGATTGGTCCGGACGGGCACAACATCGAAGTGGTTTGCCACGAACCCGATGCTTGACCCCTTATGCCAAAAACTTTCACCTTGCATTTTAGTATTTTGTAGATACAATTAAGCATGCTCACATGGGACGATCGCTCTGAAGGGCCTCACGTGATCTCGCTGCGAAAACGAAGTTTCAGTGAAGACTAACTTGTACTCAAGTTATGTCGAAGCTAAAGGCAGAAAAACATGAAGCTCGCTACTACCGCCAAGTTGCCAAAGAAAACCTCGGCTAAGGTCAACGACCCCGACAACCCGGCGTGGACCGAAGACATGCTTGGAGCGCCGGTTCTTAAACGCGGGCGTGGGCCGCAGGCTGCTCCGACGAAAGTCCTTACCTCGGTCCGATTGGATGCCGACATACTCGCGTTCTTCAAGGCACAGGGCAGTGGCTACCAGTCCAGGATCAATGCTGCGCTTCGCATGGAAGTGGAACGAAATTTAACGGGTCGCCCAAGAGCGACAACGCGCAGGCGCATTGCAGCTTGAATTCGACTTTAAAACAGGGCAGAGCGTGGTGATTGGGAAATGCGACCGGGCTTTGGTGTGAAAGGCGCGCGGAGACACGCCAGGCACACCAATAAAAACCGCCAAGCGAAAGCTTGACCGATTTTTCCCCAATTCGCGTGTGATTTCACACCAAAACACGCGCATGGCCCAGTCGCCGCGCGGTGGTGGTGGCTCGCAAACCACCTCCCACGTATTACCCAGCCGCCGCAGCCAACTCCCCCAGTGTGATCATCAGCATCATCGGGTCCAGCGGCGACGGCTCGAAGCCGAGTTTTTCGTAAAACGCCTTGGCTTCATTGGCCAGCGCCTGCACCAGCATCCCACGGATTCCTATGGCCTGTGCTGACTGGACGACGCGCAGGCCCGCATCGCGCACCAGCGCCCGCCCTAGGCCGTGGCCCTGCCAAGCACTGTCTATTGCCAAGCGCCCCAGAATTACCACGGGAACAGGATCGGGCATGTTTCGGCGAAAGCGCCCGGTCGCTTCAGAAACGCGCACGGCACCCGAGGCCAGCGCATAGTAAGCCGCCACCCGCATCACGCCATCTTGCGTTGCATGGGTCAAAACGTAAGTGCGCGATGCGCCTTGCCCCTGGTTTTTAAGCGCCCGGCGTTTTAGCCAGTGGTCCAGGCTCTCGGTTCCGCAGGAAAACGACGTGGTGTCGTGCTGTGCACCCAGGGGCTCAGGTGCCGTCCAGCTCATGCCGCCCGGTTCATTCAGGCTGAATCCCACGGCGCAGGCGTCTGCATGGTTTTGAGCAAGCGCACATTGGGCCGCGCAGGCCTGTCCAGCCGGGCCATGAACTCGGCAAAAGCCTCTGGGCTTGCGGCGATCAGCCGCTGCTCCAGCAATGTTTCTTCGGCGGCCAGGCGCGCCGCGCCCAAAATGAATTCCGTGCGATTCACGCCACGCGTTTTGGCAGCACGGTCGATCAGTCCGCGCTCTG
>JAYVDE010000330.1:0-5078 GCA_043749575.1 Burkholderiaceae bacterium
GGGAAATGCGCTGTGCCATCGGGCAGGCACATCAGCTGGAAGATCATGCCGGGCGATTCGTCAGCGGCGCGCTTGACGCGCAGCATCTCGTCTTCCAGCCGGCGGCGCTGGCGGATGGGCACCAGCATCTGGTCGTAGACCGGGCTGTCGGCGGTGTCACGGCGGCGGGCGAACAGCAGCACGTCGACCGCCGCGCCGTCGGCCGCCCGCAGGCTGAGCGCGAACTCCTGCAGCTGGCCATGCAGACGCAGCACCGGCATCAGGTAGCTCTGGTAGAGCACCCGCGATGCGATGCTCAGCAGGGCATCGAACGGCCGGCCGACCAACACCGCCGCGTCGCAGCCGGCCAACTGGCCCAGCGCGGCATTGGCCAGCAGCACCGTGCCATCGCCGGCCATCGTCGCCAGACCACAGGGCAGATCGTCGAGGCCCGGCGCCACGCTGCGGGCGTTGCCCGGTGCGGGCGGCATCATGTTCTCAGCGCCTGTGAATCAATCCGGCGCGCCCGAGCGGGCGCTCCAGGCGGTGCCGAACTAGGCGCAAAGCGCAGCCGTAGCCCGGGCTACGGCGAGCATTTGTGACGACGAGCGGCGCCGTTTGGGGTGCACGAGCAGGTGTGCAGGCTTTGTTCACAGGTGCTCAGTCAGCCGACGACAGCCCAGCGCGGATCGCGGCGATGGTGAGCTCGGGGTGGGTCATGTGCGGACAGTGGCCCGCGACGTCCAGTATCTGCAAGGTGCTGCCAGCCAGCTGGCCGTGCAAGTAGTCGCCCACGCTGCGTGGCGCGATGGCGTCGTCGGCGCATTGCAGGATCAGCGAGGGCACCGTCACCCGCACCAAGTCGGCGCGGTTGTCGCCCAGAAAGGTGGCCGAGGCAAAGCGCCGGTTGATCACCGGATCGGCGGCGCAAAAGCTGGCCTGCAGTTCGGCGGTGAGTTCGGCCGGGCTCTGGCCGCCCATGACGACCGGCGCCAGGAAGTTGGCCCAGCCCAGCATGTTGGACTCCATCATGTCGATCAGGCCCTCGATGTCGGCCCGCTCGAAGCCGCCCACGTAGCCGTCAGCCGGGTGGTTCAGGTAGCAGGGCGAGGGGCCCAACAACACCAGGCGGTCAAAGCGCTCGGGCCGCTGAATGGAGGCCAGCAGGCCGATCATCGAACTGACCGAATGACCGATGTACACCACATCGCGCAGGTCGAGCCCATCGAGCAGACCGAGCACATCCTCGGCATAGCCCTCCAGCTTGCCATGGCGCGCCGGATCATGGGCCCGCAGGTCGCTCTGGCCGCAACCGATGTGGTCGAACAGCACCACCCGGTGGTCGGCCTCGAACGCCGGCGCCACGAAACGCCACATCTGCTGGTCACAGCCAAAACCGTGCGCGAACATCAAGGTGCGGCTGCCGCGCCCGGTGATGTTGACGTTGTGGCGGCGCTGAAGGTCGGTGCTCATGGCTATCCCGGGGTCTGGGGCCTGCAGGCCAAAACGACTTGGTCGAGGCGGGGCCGAGGTAGGGCCGAGGCCGGCTTCTGCGGCAATCCGCAGTGGCCGCGTATTGTGGCCGACAGCCTGCGGTGCAGGCATCATATGGGCTTCGACACTGCGGCGCCCAGGCGTTGCCCAATTGGAGACAAGCCGATGCCCAGCCGCCAATCGATCGCCATTGCGAGCCTCTTGCTGACCGGCAGCCTGGGCGCCAGCGCCCAGACCGCACCGCTGAAGGTCGGCCTGATGCTGCCCTACACCGGCACTTTTGCCGCGCTGGGCAACGCCATTGAAAACGGCTTTCGCTTGCACGTGGCTGAATCGGGCGGCAAGCTGGCCGGGCGCGAGATCCAGTTCTTCAAGGTCGACGACGAGAGCGACCCGAGCAAGGCCACCGACAACGTCAACAAGCTGGTCAAGCGCGACCAGGTGGACGTGATCGTCGGCACGGTGCATTCGGGCGTGGCGCTGGCGATGGCCCGCGTCGCCAAAGAAAGCAAAACCCTGCTGATCGTGCCGAACGCCGGCGCCGACGCGATCACCGGCGCACAGTGCGCGCCCAACATCTTTCGCTCAAGCTTCAGCAACTGGCAGCCGGGCTACGCCACTGGCGTGGTGGCGGCGAAAAAGGGCTACAAGCGGGCGATGACCATCACCTGGAACTACGCCGCCGGCAACGAGACGGTGAAGGGTTTCACCGAGTCGTTCGAGCAGGCCGGTGGCAAGGTGGTGAAAGATTTGTCGCTGCCCTTCCCCAACGTCGAGTTCCAGGCCCTGCTGACCGAGATCGCGGCGCAAAAGCCCGACGTGGTGTTCGCCTTCTTCGCCGGCGGCGGCGCAGTCAAGTTCGTCAAGGACTACGACGCAGCCGGCCTGCGCAAGACGGTGCCGCTGATGGGCTCGGGCTTTTTGACCGACGGCACGCTGGAAGCCCAAGGCGCCGCCGCACAAGGCCTGATCACCACGCTGCACTATGCCGACGGCATCGAGACGCCGCGCAACAACGCCTTCCGCAACAAGTACGCGGTGGCCTACAAGATGAACCCCGACGTCTATGCGGTGCAGGGCTATGACGCCGCGCAGTTGCTGGCCACCGGGCTGGCGGCGGTGAAGGGCGATTTCAGCCAGCGCGACGCCATGATCGCGGCGATGAACAAGGCCACCATCGACAGCCCGCGCGGCAAGTTCACCCTCAGCGCGCAGCGCAACCCGGTGCAGGACTTCTACATCCGCGAAGCCAAGGGCCACTACAACGTGATGAGCGGCGTGGCGGTGAAGGCGCTGGCCGACCCGGGGCGCGGCTGCAAGAGCTGACCATCTGACCGCTTTTGCTCGGCCCTGCCGGCCTGGCGCAGTGCCCGTCGCGCCGGACCTGGCGGACCACGCCTCCCCCAACACCTGGGACTTTCGGTGATCACATGGGTGTTGCTGCTGCTGCTGCCCTGGGTGCTGGTGATGTCCCTGTACCGCCTGATCCAGATTCCGCGCGACCTGCTGGCGCGCCGGCTGCGGCTGCAGCCGCGCCGCCGGCTGCTGGCGGCGACGGCGTTGGTCCTGGCCTACAGCCTTGCCGCCGTTTGCACGGCACGGGTGCTGTGGGTCTTGGCGCGGGTGATCGGCGACCCGCCGACGGCGCTGGTCGAGGTCTTCGACATCGGCCGCACCCTGGTGGCGCTGCCGCTGGCCTACCTGTGTTTCGAGTGGACCCTGTACCACTGCGTGAAAGCTGTCGCGCAATCGCCTGCCGCTGGTTCACGCCCGGCCTGAAGCCACGGTCGCTGACCGCCGCGACCAGCCGTCAACCCTCCGGCAGTGGCATCACGCCGACCACGCCTGGCAGCGACACCCCGCCGCGCTGGCCGGGCAGCACGTTGCCATAGCGCTGGGCATACACCGGCGGCAGGGGCTGGGCATCGGCGGGCGCCAGCCACAGCCGCAGCAGGTAACGACGGCGCTCGGGTTCGGCCCAGTCGTCGAAGGCTGTGCGGTCGTGCAGCAGGCGGTGGTTGTGCACAAACTGCAGGTCACCGGGTTCGAGCGCCATCATCAGCTGCAGCGCCGGGTCTTCGGCCAGCGCGTCCAGCGCGTCCAGCGCTTCGACCTGCGCCGGGCTCAGCCGCGGCGCAGCGGCAAAACGCTGGCCTGAGTTGAGGTACTGGCGCTGGTAGATCGCGGCAAACGCACCCTGGTACCAGTTGAACGGCGGGATCTCGAAATACGGCTTGGCGCCGGTCGGCACTTCGCCGCGGCGGTCGGTGGCCATGGGCTGGAACAGCAGCCGGCACAGGTCGGGCCGCTGCGCCCGCAGCCGGTTGTAGACGGTGACCGACGAGACCAGCGCCGACAAGCCGCCCGAGCGTGCGGTCTGCAGGCACAGCAGGCCCACGATGTCGCAGGAGTCGGTGTGGAAGGTCTGCCGCTCGTGGGTTTGGTAGATGCGCACGTTGGGGTCGTCGACCCGCAGACCGATGTCGCGCACATGGCCCAGCAGGTGGCCCTGGGCGTTCTGCGGCCGCGGCGCACCCAGGTGTGCGCCCAGGCCGTAGAAGGCCACCGCCGCCAGGCGTCGACCCCAGCGATCAACCGGCAGGCCACGCAGCACCGCAAAGCCGCGGCCGCGCAGCAGTTCGCCGCGCAGGCCCACCAGCCTGGGGCCCAGCGTGGGCAGGCAGAAGCCCTGCGGCGTCAGCGCGTTCAGCGCGCCGGCATCGGCCTCGGTGCGCGCCAACCAGGGCGTGGCGGCGGCTTCCAGTTCGGCCAGTTCCACCGCCGACAGCGCTTGCAGCCAAGCGCCCTCGCGCAGTTGGTCGAGGCCGAACCAGGCCGCAGGGTCGCTGATCTGCGCGGGCAGTCCGGCTGGAAAGCCGTCGGTCAGCGGGGCCGCCAATGGGGCCGTCAATGGGGCCGTCAATGGGGCGCTCAGCGGGACGATCAACGGGGCTGTCATGGCGCCCCGCTCAGCAGCCGGCTGGCCGCTTGGTGTTGGCTCAGCGTCTGCACGCCCAGGGCCTGCATGGCGGCCAGAAAGGCCGCCGCTTGCGGCTCGAAACCGTTCACCGGGCTCATGCAATCGGTCAGCAGCACCAGCCGCTGTGGGCGGCGTGAAGGCAGGTGCTCGACCAGGTGCTCGACCGTGGCCTTGACGCAGTGGCTGCTGGCCTGGCCGGCGATCAGCAGCGTGTCGGCCTGGTCCAGCCGGTCGAGCAAGCGGCGGTTCAGCGCGGTCGACGGTTCGCCCGCTGCGGGCACTTCGGCTTGCAGCGCGCTGTAGTGCTCGGACCACGGGTAGCTGCCCTTGGCCACCACGTGCACCGCTGTGTGGCGGCCATCTTCCCAGGCGTTGCAGGCAGCCAGCACGGCGGCGTGCAGGCCCTGGCCCCAACTGCCCAGCTGGCAATGCACCGGCCAGACCATCAGCGTGTAGCGGCCGGCGGCTTGCAGCGCATCCAGGTAGGCCAGCGTGCGCCCATGCTCGCCCGCCTGCACCGGACTGAAAGCGCCGGCCCGCAGCTGCGCTGCGGTGATGGTGGTGAACGGCGCCGGCGGCGTGCCATCGCCGCTGCGCCAGTAGCCGGGGTGGGCGATGTGGTGGC
>JAYVDE010000331.1:0-5070 GCA_043749575.1 Burkholderiaceae bacterium
GAAACCGCCGTCCTTGTTGCTGTCGCTGTAGCCCAGCATGATGTCTTGCTCGCCACCGCTGCGCAGCACCAGGCCCAGGATGCCGGGCAGGGCGTAGAACTCCCGCATGATGGGTTCGGCCTGGCGCAGGTCGGCTATGGTCTCGAACAGCGGCACGACGATCAACGCATTGACCGCACCACCGCCGGGCGTGCCGCCCTGCAGCACGCCGCCATTCGGCCCCGTCAGCAAGCCGCACTCTTTGTGCAGCAGCAACACCTCCAGCAGGTCGCTGACGCTCTCGGTGTGGCTGATGATGTAGTGGCGCAGCGCCTCGCGGCCGTAACGCGCCAGCATCTCGCGCGCGGTCTCGAAGATCGCCAGTTCGCTGACGGCCAGCGCGCTGTAGACCGCGCCGTGCACCCGCAGCGGTCGGGCATCGTTGAGCAAGCCCAGCAGCAGCGTGCGCTTGGCGGCCTCGTCCAGCGACGCATAGTCGGCGTGCAGCCGCGCGGCCTGCAGCAACTCGGCCACCACGGCTTCATGTTTGTCGCTGCTTTGGCGCAGGTCGACGGTGGCCAGGTGGAAGCCGAACACCTGCACCGCACGCTTCAACGGTGCCAGCCGCGGCGCCACCAGCGCCTGGGCATGGTGGCGCTGCAGGCTGTCTTCGATGACGCCTAAGTCGGCGCCAAATTGCGCCGGCGTGGTGTACGGATCTTGCGGCAACACCGCGTGGCGCAGCGCCTCGGTACCGGTCAGCGCCTGCAGCGTGGCGGCCAGCCGGGCATACACGCCCACCAGCGCGCGGCGGTAGGGCTCGTCCTCGCGGTGTGGGTTCTTGTCGGGCGAGGCGTCGGCCAGGGCCTGCATCGCGGGCGTGATGCCGGCCAGCAGCTGGCTGATCGACAGCTCGGCGCCCAGCGCGTGCACCTCCGTCAGGTAGAAGCGCAGCGCCACCTCGGCTTGCCGCGACAAGGCCATGCGCAGCGTCTCGGCAGTGACGTTGGGGTTGCCATCGCGGTCGCCACCGATCCACTGGCCCATGCGCAAGAAGGCGGGCACCTCGAAGCCGGTCAGGTGCTCCTCGATCTCGCGGTACAGCTTGGGGATCTCGCGCAGAAAGGTGCTCTGGTAGTAGCTGAGCGCGTTCTCGATCTCGTCGGCCACCGTCAGCTTGGTGTAGCGCAGCATGCGGGTCTGCCACAGCTGGGTGATGCGGGCGCGCATCAGCGCCTCGTTGGCGCGGCGCTCGCGCTCCAGCCCCAGGTCGTCGCGCTGGCCGATCAGCTCGGCGATGGCCCGTTCGGCATCGAGGATGCTCTTGCGCTGCACCTCGGTGGGGTGGGCGGTGAGCACCGGCGAGATGTAGGCCTGCGCCAGCATCGCGGCCACGTCGGCCGATCGCACATCGGCGCGGTGCAGGCGCTCGAAGCACAGCGCCAGCGAGCCGTCCTGCTGGTGGCCTTGCCGCTCATGGTGCTGGCGGCGGCGCACGTGATGCCGGTCTTCGGCGATGTTGGCCAGGTGCGAGAAGTAACTGAAGGCGCGGATCACGCTGACCGTCTGCTCGACCGACAGGTTCTTCAGCAGCCGGTCGAGCACGCGGCCGGCCGAGGCATCTTTCTTCAGCCGATAGGCGACGCTCAATTGCCGCACCCGCTCGATCAGCTCGAAGGCCTCCTTGCCCTCTTGCTCGCGGATCACATCGCCCAGCAGCCGACCGAGTAGGCGAATATCTTCCATCAGCGGCTTGTTTTTCACCGCGGCGTCGTCGGTGTCGGCGGTCTTGCCGCGGCGCGCAGCCTTGCGGGCGGGGCCGCTGGTGGGGCGGTCGGTGGAGTGGACTGTGGAGCTTTTTTTGGCCGCAAGGGCCGTGGCGGCACGGGACATTGAATCTCTCCAAACAAGTAACCGAGTTACCAATCGACGCTGCAAGCGGGCATCCTACAGTCGGTAGCCGGCGGACCAGGCAGCGCGCCGCTGGCCAGCGCGAGGCTGCCAAGGCCCTAGCGATAATCGGGCCACCATGACCCAGACCCTCCTGAACGCCGCACTGGGCGCCGCCGCGCCGGCGATCCTGATCGCCACCCGCGAGAGCCGCCTGGCCCTTTGGCAAGCCGAGCATGTGCGTGAGCTGCTGGCCGCGCGTTTCGGCCTGCAGGTGGGTCTGCTGGGCATGACCACCCGGGGCGACCAGATCCTCGATGTCGCGCTCAGCAAGATCGGCGGCAAGGGTTTGTTCGTCAAAGAACTGGAAGTGGCGCTGGAAGAAGGCCGTGCCCACCTGGCGGTGCATTCGCTGAAAGACCTGCCGATGGCGCTGCCCGACGGCTTCGTGCTGGCCGCCGTGCTGGCGCGCGAAGACCCCCGCGACGCGCTGGTGTCGAACCACTTCGACAGCGTGGCCGCCTTGCCGCCGGGTGCGGTGGTGGGTACCTCGAGCCTGCGGCGGGTGACGCAGCTGCTCAACCTGCGCCCCGACCTGCGTGTGGCGCAGCTGCGCGGCAACCTCGACACCCGGCTGCGCAAGCTGGATGAAGGCGGCTACGACGCCATCGTGCTGGCGGCGGCCGGGCTCAAGCGCTTGGGGCTGGCCAGCCGCATCCGCGCCACCTTTGACGAGGTGCAGATGATCCCGGCCGCCGGCCAGGGCGCGCTGGCGATCGAGGTGCGTGCCGATGCCGCCGCGCTGCGGGCCCAACTGGCGCAACTGATCGACACCCGCACCTGGCTGGCGGTGCATGCCGAGCGGGCGGTGTCGCGCGCGCTGGGCGGCAGTTGCAGCATGCCGCTGGCCGCGTATGCGGTGTGGCAGGGCGACCAGCTGACGATCACCGCGGCGCTGGGCCATGCCGAAGATCCGGCGCGTGGCTTGCTGCGCACCGCTGCGCAAGCCGGTGTGCCGCTGGACAGCGGCGCCGCCGCCACTGCCGCGGCCGACGCGCTAGGCCACCAAGCCGCCGCCCAGTTGCGGGCGCTGGGCGCCGAGGCCTACCTCGCCGCCGCGCCGCGCTGACCCGCCGGCGCCACCCCACGCGTTGCGCTGCCGTTGACCCCCTTGACCGAGCCGTCCCCCGAGTTGCCGCCTGCGCCACAACCTGCGCCATGGCTTGCACCGACCGCGGGCTTGCCGCTGGTGCTGGTGACCCGGCCGCAGCCGCAGGCCGACGAGTGGGTGGCCCGCCTGCACACCCTGGGCCTGCGCGCCGTGGCCCTGCCGTTGCTGGGCATCGCCGCAGCTGCCGACCCGGCCCCGGTGCGGGCGGCCTGGGCGGCGCTGGCCGGCACGGCAGCCGGCCCTGCGTCAGCCCGCCCGCCGGCCCACCCGTCGGCCCACCCGCCGGCCCACCCGCCCGCGGTGGTGATGTTCGTCAGCCCCAGCGCGGTCGACCGTTTTTTTGCGTTGCAGCCGGCGGCCCTGGTTTGGCCCCCGGGCGTGATCGCCGCGGGCACCGGACCGGGCACCCGGCGCGCGCTGTTGGCCGCTGGCGTGCCCGGAGCGGCGGTGCTGACACCGCCCGACGACGGTGGCCAATTCGATTCGGAAGCCCTGTGGGCGGTGCTGCGCGAGCGTGTGCCCTGGTTGGGCAGCAAGGTGCTGGTCGTGCGGGGCGAGGGCGGCCGCGACTGGCTGGCCGACACCCTGCGCCAGCAAGGCGCACAAGTGCACTTCGTCGAGGCCTACCGGCGCACCGTGCCGGTGCTCGATGCCCCGGCGCAGGCCGCACTACAGCAAGCGCTGGCGCAGCCGTCGGCCTGCTGCTGGCTGTTCTCCAGCAGCGAGGCGGTGGGCCACTTGCCTGCGCTGGCGCCGGCGGCCAATTGGGCGGCGGCAGCAGCGCTGGCCAGCCATCCGCGGATCGCCGAAGCCGCGCGTCGGCTCGGCTTCGGCCAAGTGCGGCAGGTGTCGCCCAACCCTGAGGCCGTGGCGAACGCGCTGCGTGAGGGGCCGGCCGCGCTGCGTGAGGAGCCGGCCGCGTGAAGGCCCGTCGATACAATGGCGCGGACCGTGACCGACAACGCTGCCCCGCCCGCTGCCCCACCCGCTGAGCCCGCCGCCGCGCCTGCCATGGCCGCCGCGCCGACGCCTGCGGCCTCCGCCTTGGCCCTTGGCACGCTGCCCACCAGCCTGTGGCTGGTCGGCGCCGGTGTCGGCGTGTTCAGCGTCGCGGCACTGACGCTGGCCTTGCTGGGCCAGCAACGTATCAAGTCATTGGAACAAGAGCTGGTGCGCCGCCAGCAGGACAGCCAGGGCCAGGCCATCGAGGCGCGGGCGATGGCCAAGCAGGCGCAGGACACCGCGCACGGCGCGGAATCCAAAATCACGCTGCTCGAAGCCCGGGTCGCCGAAACCGCGCTGCAGCGCACCCAGCTTGAAGACCTGATCCAGCAGCTGTCGCGCTCGCGCGACGAAAACGTGCTGGCCGATGTCGACGCTGCCGTGCGCGTGGCCATTCAGCAGAGCGCGATCACCGGCAGCGCCGAGCCGCTGGCTCAGGCGCTGCGCCAGTCCGAAGAGCGCCTGGCGCGCATGAACCAACCCCGGGTTGAGCGGGTGCGGCGGGCGCTGGCGCGCGATCTCGACCGGGTGCGCGCGGTCGCCGTCAGCGATATCGCCAGCCTGACCATCAAGCTCGACGAGGCCGTGCGCGCTGTCGACGAACTGCCCCTGCTGGCCCAACCCGAGCGCCGGCAAAGTGCGCCGCTGCGCACGGCGGCTGCTGCTGCTGCTGCAGCGTCTGCCACGGTGCCGACCGCCGTCGACCGCTGGCTGCCCTGGCTGACCGAGCGCTGGATCTGGGCCGGCACGCAGGTCTGGGGCGAGGTCAAGAGCCTGGTGCGGGTCAGCCGCATCGACAACCCCGAGGCCGTGCTGGTGGCGCCCGAGCAGGCCTGGTTCCTGCGCGAGAACCTCAAGCTGCGGCTGCTCAACGCCCGGCTGGCGCTGCTGGCGCGCCAGTTCGAGACCGCGCAGGGCGACCTGCAGGCGGTGCAGAAGGCGCTCGACCGCTATTTCGACCGCAATTCGCGCCGCACCGCGCTGATGGCCGAGCTGCTGAGACAGGTCGGCGAGCAGGCCCGCCAGAC
>JAYVDE010000332.1:0-13077 GCA_043749575.1 Burkholderiaceae bacterium
TTCAGGCGATGGGTCGGCGCGGGTCATCTTGCCGATCACCGACCCCTACGTGGTGCACCACGGCGCGCTGGGCTCGTTTGCCACGGTCTACCTGCCGGCTGCATGTGACACCACCGCGCTGATCACGCGGCTGGCCGCTCGCCGCGGCATCGAGGGTGTCTACACCCGCGAACAAGCTGCCGAGACCTTCGAGCTGCCGGCCGACCGCATCGGCGACCTGGTGGTCATCGCCGAGCGCTTCACCGTGCTGGGCACCAGCGTGTCGCGGCACGACCTGTCGGCGCTGGACGTGCCGCTGCGCTCGCATGGCGGGGTGTCCGAACAGCGGGTGCCGCTGATCCTGAACCGCGCCATCGTCGGCATCGACCGGCAGCGCCGCTGGCGCAACTTCGACGCCTTCGAGCTGGCGCTGAACCATGCCCAGTGACACCACGCGCCCGGCCGCGATGAGCGCCGAGCTGCGGCACGAAGGCCTGCGCATCGCCGGCCAGGTGGTGGGCGTCGGCCGCGCCGCGCACATCGCCGTGCACAACCCCTTCAGCGGCCAGTTGGTCGGCACGGTGCCCAAGGCCACGCTCGATGAAGTGCGCCAGGCCTTGACCATCGCCCGCGCCTACCAGGCCAGGCTGACCCGCTTCGAGCGCGCCAACATCCTGAACCAGGCCGCCGCCGCCGTGCGCGAGCGCAGCGCCGAGATCGCCGCGCTGATCACCGCCGAGAGCGGCCTGTGCCTGCAAGACAGCCGCTACGAGGCCGGCCGCGTTGCCGACGTGCTGATGTTCGGCGCCCACGAGGTGCTGAAAGACGACGGCCAGACCTTCAGCTGCGACATCACGCCGCATGGCCGGCAGCGCCGCGTCTACACCCAGCGCGATCCACTGCTGGGCGTGATCACCGCGATCACGCCCTTCAACCACCCGATGAACCAGGTGGCGCACAAGGTGGTGCCGGCCATCGCCACCAACAACCGCATGGTGCTCAAGCCCAGCGAGAAGGTGCCGCTCTCAGCCTTGCTGTTTGCCGACATCCTGTACGGCGCCGGCCTGCCGCCCGAGATGCTGAGCGTGCTGACCGGCGACCCGCGCGAGATCGCCGACGAGTTGCTGACCCACCCGGCGGTCGACCTGATCACCTTCACCGGCGGCGTGGCCATTGGCAAAGCCATCGCCGGCAAGGCCGGCTACCGCCGCATCGTGCTCGAGCTGGGCGGCAACGACCCGATCATCGTGATGGACGATGCCGACATCGACGAGGCCAGCACGCTGGCGGTGTCGGGCAGCTACAAAAACTCGGGCCAGCGCTGCACCGCGGTCAAGCGCCTGCTGGTGCACCAGAAGGTGGCCGCCGAGTTCACCGATGCGGTGGTGGCCAAGACCCGGGCCTGGACCTTCGGCGATCCGGCCGATGCGGCCAACCAGATGGGCACGGTGATCGACGAGGCCGCGGCGCGCTCGTTCGAGGCCCGGGTGAACGAGGCCATCGCCCAGGGTGCACGCCTGTTGACCGGCCACCGCCGCGAAGGTGCGCTGTACGCGCCCACGGTGCTCGACCGCGTGCGGCCCGAGATGGCCGTGGTGCGCGAGGAAACCTTCGGCCCGGTCTCGCCGATCATCACCTTCGGCAGCATCGACGAGGCGATTCACATCGCCAATGGCACCGCCTACGGCCTGTCGTCATCGGTCTGCACCAACCGCATGGACGACATCACCCGCTTTGTGCAGGCGCTGCAGGTGGGCACCGTCAACGTGCGTGAAGTGCCCGGTTACCGGCTGGAGCTCACCCCTTTTGGCGGCATCAAAGATTCGGGCCTGGGCTACAAAGAAGGCGTGCAGGAAGCCATGAAGAGCTTCACCAACACCAAGACCTACTCGTTGCCCTGGGCCTGAATTGCCATGCTGAGCCGCGCCGCCATCGCATGCTTGCTGCAGCC
The DNA here is from genome assembly GCA_043749575.1 of Burkholderiaceae bacterium. Lineage (GTDB taxonomy): Bacteria > Pseudomonadota > Gammaproteobacteria > Burkholderiales > Burkholderiaceae_C > Pseudaquabacterium. The sequence goes on from JAYVDE010000332.1 coordinate 1,931, forward strand.
CGCTGGCCACGCCCAGTACAGCGGCCAGCCGTTCCGGGCCGACCTGGCCACATCGGCCGAGGCGCTGACGCCGTCGCTGCAGCAGTTCAGCGCCCGCGCCCGCGCCCGGCGCCGCGCGCTGTGCTGAGCCCCGCGCTGCCGCCCGGGTTGCCGGCTGCACTGGCCCTGACCTGGCCGGTGATGGCCGCGGTGCTGCTGGGTGCGGCGCTGCACGCCGGCTGGAACGCGCTGGTCAAGAGCAGCGGCGACAAACCGCTAGACACCGCGCTGGTGCATGCGCTGGGCGCCGTGGTGGCGCTGCCCTTGCTGGTCATCGTCGGCCTGCCGGGGCCGGCCGGGCTGCCCTACATCGCGGCGTCGCTGTTCATCCACATCGGCTATTACATCGCGCTGGCCGGCGCCTACCAGCATGGTGAGCTGGGCCTGACCTACCCGATCATGCGTGGCTTCGCGCCCTTGCTGGTGGCGCTGGGCAGCGGCAGCCTGATCGGCGAAAGCCCCAGCCTGGCCACCTGGGTGGGCGTGCTGGGCATCACCACTGGCGTGGCCCTGGTGGGGCTGGCCCACCCTGGCGAGGCGCTGCACCACCGCAAGGCGCTGGCCTTCGCGTTTGCCAACGCCGGCATCATCGCCGTCTACACCGTGGTCGATGGCCTCGGCGTGCGCGCCGAAGTGGCCGCCGGCGGCAACGCGCTGCGCTACGTCATGCTGCTGTTCGTGCTGGATGGGGTGATGTACCCGTTGCTGGTCTGGCTGCGGCGCGGGCCCGCTGGCCGCCGGCAGATCCTGGCCTACGCACGGGTGCGCTGGCCACTGGCCGCGCTGGGCGGCAGCGCGTCGATCGGCTCCTATGCCATTGCGCTGTGGGCCATGACCCTGGCGCCGGTGGCCAGCGTGGCCGCGCTGCGCGAGACCTCGGTGCTGTTCGCCGCGCTGCTGGGCACCGTGCTGCTGAAGGAGAAATTCGGCCTGCAGCGGGCCATCGGAACCGGCGTGATCGTGGCCGGCGTGATGGCCTTGCGGCTGGGGTAGGCAGCGGGTCAGGGCCCGCTGAACCCGCTGAACCCGCTGAACCCCGTCAACCCGCGCAACCCGCTTAGCCCTGCGTCGGCTCGCCGCCGGCAGCCCAGCAAGCGCCGCGGCGCCAGGCGGCTGAAATGCACCGACGGCTGGCGCTGGCAAGTCCACCTGGCCAGCCACCCCGTCGTGAATGCCGTTGCACGCCGCTGCACGCCACTGCACGCTACTGCACGCCGGGCTTGCTTGCCGCGATTCGCAAGAGGGTCTTGCATCCGAATTACATTGCGTCCTGCCGCGCGATCAGCACAGTGCCCCGCGCCGAGATCCTGCGCATCAAACACCTGGTGCCAGCCACGCCGTGAACTGCGGGCTGCCCCCGAACATGCGGCGGTCCGCCAGCGCGGGCTGGCGCCGACCCTCGGAACCTCACTCCTCCCGCCATGAGCCCTTCGAAACCCTCTTCCGACCCCATTGCTGCGACCGAACAAGCGCTGAAAATCCTGCTGGCCCAGCACCGCTGCCCGACCCCGTGGCATGTGCTGCGCACGCTCTTTCTGGGCCACATCGCCAGCCCGCGGCTGAACGTCTCGCCCATGGCTGCCGTGGCCGATGCCTGGGGCGGCGAGCTGCCCGAGTTCGGCTCGTCCGCAGAGTTCGAAGAGCTGGTCAAGGTGCTCCTACACGGCCTGTGGAACCGCTTGTCCGAGCACCAGAGCACGCGCGATCCGTTCCGTCTGTCGCGCTTCGAGGTGAGCGCAACGCGACCGGCGCTGCACCAGCTGGCGCTGGTGCGTGCACAGGAGCTCAAGGGCTTCGTCGACGGTTTGTTCGGTTCCGAGCCCGAGATGTTGTTGCCCCAGAAGGCGCATGAAGCGGTGGTGACGATGGCCGACCTGTACGCGCTGTTCTCGGGCGCCGCCGAACTGCTGGCCGATCCCGAAAAACCAGCCCCGGCGCAGCAGCTCAAATCGCTGCTGCGAAACCTGCAGAAGATGACCGTCGCCGCCGATGAGCAGATCAACAAGGCCGTGCAATCCTGCAAGAGAGCCCGCAGCCAGCATCTGGAAACCATGGCCACGGTGATGTCGCGGAAGATCACGGCCATGGGGCGCGGTGAAGACGACGATCAAGACGGGACTGAAGACGACGACCCGGAAACCGATTTCATTGAATCCCCGCTGAGCCAAAGCGTCTCGCGCAATGGCGTGGCGGTCCGGGTCGAGATCTACAGCGACGGGGAAGACGGCTGGATCCTCGAGATCATCGACGCCGCGCAAACCTCCCACGTGTGGAATGAGCACTTCGAGACGGACCAGCAAGCCCTGGCCGAAGCGCTGCGCGCGCTCGACGAAGAGCCGCTCACGTTTTTGGGCCGGGCCACGGACAGGCCCCTGAACTGACGCCGCGGCGGGCGTTTTCGCCGGGCCCGCGCGCAGCCAACGGCGGCGGCTGAACCGGGTTGATCGACCGCCGCACCCCCATGGCCGCCGGCGCCTGGCGGGCCCGTTCAGCCCGCCAGGCCGGCGCTGCTGGGCCTCACAGCCGATAGACCCGCGCCGCGTTGTCGTGGAACAAGGCTTGCTGCTCATCGGCGGTGTAGCGCGCGGCGATCTTCTTCATCGCGTTCCAGTACACGCCATAGGGCAGCGAGCGTTTGTCGACCGGAAAGTTGCTCTCGAACAGGCAACGCGCCGGGCCGAAGCAGGCGATGGCGTGGTGGTACCAGCGCGCCTGGGCCTCGACCAGTTCGTCCGAGCTGGCCGGGTGGTCGCGCAAGTTCCAGCCGTAGCCGTTGTCGGGCATGGCCAGGCCACCGAGCTTGGCCACCACATTGGGGCAACGGGCGATGGCCTCGACGTCGCGCTGCCATTGGCTGAAGATCGCCTCGCGCTGGCCGGCATAAACCCCCACGCCCAGCGGCGTGCCGAAGTGGTCGAGCACCATCGTCGTGCCGGGCACGGCACGCGCCAGCTCGGCAAAGGCGGCGTTCTGATGGTGGTAATGCCAGCTGTCGTAGCTGTAGCCACGCTCGCCCAGCAGGGCCAGGCCGGCGCGAAAGTCGGTGTCGGCAAACAGGCCTTCGGCGCCACGGCCGGGGATGCTCAGCGCTTCGGGGTGTGGGTCGCGGGCGCCCGAATGTCGAATGCCGCGGAACAGCCCGCCCGCCGCCGCCTCGTGCGCCGCCAGCGCCTCGGCCAGCAAGGCGCCGCCGCGCAGATCGGCATGGCCGACGATGCCGGCAATCACCGCACCGCCACCGCCCTCGCGGCTGGCGCGGGCCAGGCGGGCAACGAACTCGGTCTCGCCGACTGGTTTCAGGTGCTCCGGGCCGTCTGCGCGGTGGTGAGCACGGCATTCGATGAACACGGTTTTGACGATGTTGTGGCCCGCGCCGGTGTCGGCCCACAGGTCGGCCAGCAGGTAGTGCGGCCAGCCGCCCACCGCCGGCCACAGGTGGTGGTGCGGGTCGATGATGGGCCGGTCAGGATCGATCGGCGCTTCACGTGCCAGGTCCAGCCACGCGGCGCTGCCAGGGGTCGGTGTGGTCATGCGGTGCTTTCGGTGGGAGTCGGGAATCGGGAATCGGGAATCGGGCTGCCGCCGGCCGCCCGGGGTGAAGGCGTCAGGCCGTGCGGCCCAGCGCCCGCGCCTCGTCGTCATAGGCCGCGTACGAGGCCTTCAGCGTGGCGCTGTTCAAGATCATCTCGCCGACCCGCACGCGGCTGACGGCGTCGACGATGCGGGTGCGCAGCCACACCGATTCGGTGCGCGCGCTCTCGCTCAACGCGACGATCTCGCGCTCCAGCTCATAGGGCTGGTCGACAAACAGCGGGCCCTGCAGCAAACGGACTTCCTGGCCGGCAAACAGCCCTACCGCCGGGCCGCGGCCGCGCAACCCCGCCTGGTCCATGCTGCTGCCCAGCAGCACGCTGATCATCTCGATCGGGATGATCGCCCGGCCCCAGGGCGACGCCGGCCCGCCCTCGGGCGTGTACCAGGCGCAGGGCTCGGTGATGACCTTCAGCTTGTCGGCCAGCGTGAACGGGTAGTGCGGCCCCATGTGCTGGTTGAAGCCCATGCGCACTTTCTCGGGGTTGCCGGCGCCCAGCTGGCCCACCCGCAGATCGCGGTTGATCACCAGCCGCTCGGGCGGGCGCAGCTTGGCGATGCGCTGGTCGATCTCGCTGGGCGGCCCGGGCTCGGTGCCGACCGACGCGGTGCCGGTCAACACCGGTGTGCCGTCGCGCTTTTCGGCCCAGATTCGGGTGAAGCGCGCTCCTGCGGCCGGCTGCTGCACGAAGGCCCGCACCGCTTCGCCCTCGACCACCATGGTCTGGTAGTGCGCGCTGATGCAACCAGTCTCGAACCAGGCTCGGCCGAACAGCTGGTAGAGCAGCGGGTCGAATTGGCTGAAGTGCGTCGGCCCCTCGATCGGCCCGGCCCGCAAACCCAGCACGGCGGCCGTGTCGTCGTCATGGATCGACTTGTGGCCGTCGTAGACCTGGTCGGCCAGCATCTGGCGCGGTTGGCGCAAGGGGCCGCACAGCGCGGTCGGGGCGGCCGAGTTGTCGAAGGGGCTGGTCACGGGCAGACCTTCTGAGCACGGCGGATTTCACCCTGGGGGCGGCGCCGCGGGCTCATACCGTGGTTTCCTCGTCAGTGACGAAGTGCTTCCAGGTCGATGCCACGTAGCCGATGAAGGCCGGGCCCATGCCCTCTTTTTGCAGCCAGGCGCGGCTGACCGGGCGCGCGATGGCCTCGAAACCGGGGTCGGCCAACGCCAGGCGGGCGAAATCATGGTGCAGCATGGCGCCACGGCCGACCAGCACGAAGTCGGCGCCGCTGTCCAGGCAGCGCTGCGCCGTGGCGGTGTCCATGATCTTGCCGGCCACACCCAGCCGGGTGGTGCCGCGGTCCAGCGCGGTGAAGTGGTCGATCAGCGGCCGGCCCTTGTAGTCGGCCTCCATCGGTTCTTTGAAACAGTCCCACAGCGACATGTCCAGGTAATCGAGTTGGCCGCCCGACAACACCGCTTGCGCCAGCGCCAGCGATTCCGCCATCGTGATGCCAAAGCGCTCGGGCGACAGCCGCAGGCCGAGCTGAAAGCCGGCACCGGCACGGGCCCGGATGCCGTCGATGATCTCGAACAGGATGCGCGTGCGGTTTTCGAACGCGCCGCCGTAGCGGTCGGACCGCTGGTTGTGCTCGCCGTCCAGAAACTGGCACAGCAAGTAGCCGTGAGCGCCGTGGATCTCGACACCATGGAAGCCGGCCCGCTCGGCCCGCAGCGCGGCAACGATGAAATCCTCGACCAGTTGCTCGACCTCGGCGGTGCTCAACGCGCGGGCACCGGATTCGGCGTCATCCCAGGGCGCCACCAGCGGCAGCCCGGTCAGCGCCTTGTCGGCGCGTCGGCCCGAGTGCTGGATCTGGCATGACGACACGCCCCCCGCGGCGGCAATGCCGCTGGCCAGCCGCGCCAGCCCGGGCAGGTGCTGGTCCGACCAAATGCCCAATTGGCCGGGAAATCCCTGGCCCGAGGCCTGCACATGGGCCGCGCAAGTCATCGTCAGGCCGAAGCCGCCCTGAGCGCGCTTCATCAGCCAGTGGAATTCGTCCTCGCCCAGCGTGCCGTCGGCATGGCTCTGCCAATTGGTCAGCGGCGCCAGCAGGATGCGGTTGTTCAGCGCCGGGCCGTGGCTCAGTGCAAGCGGGTCGGACAAGGAGAGGGTCGGGTTCATCGGCATCAGCTCAGGGTAGGGTGGGATCGGCCGCCTCCGGTGGTGCGCAGGGGCTCAGGGCTCCGGACGCAAGTCAGAGGGCGCACGGCGCGGGGCGTGGCGACCCGTTCGGGACCGCAGCGCGACGACCAGGTCCGCAGGGTAAGCGGGCGCACCAGGTGCTGCCTGTCACCCAGATGTCCAGCGGCCGAAGTTGGGCGTGGATTTCCGGCGATGATTTCCACACGCAGCCTGCCGGCGCAACGGTTGACCGGCCTCGCACGGCGCGCCCCGGCTGGCCCGGTCAGCGCCAACCCGTAGGATGTGAACCCCTTGACCCTGCCCCCAAGACCCTCGTGATGAAGCCGGCCTTGCCCGATAGCGGGCACCCCCCCGATCCCGATCCCGATCCCGATCACAAGCCGGAGGCCCAGGCGATCAACGCTGGCCAGACCCTGTCGGCCGTGCTGCTGGCGCTGGCACAGCAGACCGACCGCGAGCGCATCTCCATCGGCGACCTGCTCGCCGCGCTGGGCGACCGGGCGCTGGGGGCGCTGCTGTTCATCTTCGCCTTCCCCAACGTGCTGCCGACGCCGCCGGGCACGTCCACCCTGCTGGGCGCCCCGCTGATTTTTCTGGCGGCCCAGTTGATGCTCGGCCGCCCACCCTGGCTGCCGGCCGTGGTGGCCCGGCGGTCCTTGCTGCATGCCGATTTCGCCATCGTGGTGCGGCGGGTCGTGCCCTGGTTGCAGCGCGCCGAGCGCCTGCTGCGGCCGCGCCTGCCCTGGGCGGCGCGGCCACCGACGGAGTACGCCCTCGGTGCCGTCTGCCTGCTGCTGGCCGTGGTGCTGGTGCTGCCGATTCCGCTGGGCAACATGCTGCCGGCCTTGGCGATCAGCTTGATCGCGCTGGCCGTGCTGGAGCGCGACGGCCTCTGGGCGCTGGCCGGCTTGGGCGTCGCAGTGGCGTCGGCCGTGCTGGTGTCGGGCGTGGTGTTTGGGCTGGTCAAGGCCGGCTTTTTCTTGCTGCGGCAGGTACTCCTATGAGCCCGCCGGGCCGCCCCAAGGGCGAATTCCGCAGTGCAAAGTACGAAGCTAGTCCAGTGAGCCTGCCCGGCCGCCCGAAAGGTGAATGCACCGCCATGCGAAGCAGGGAGCTTGCCTGATGAGCCAGGCGCCGGCGCCTGGCCACTTCTTCAAAGCCCGCTGGCGTGGCCAGGTGCCGCTGCGGCGGCTGTTCTGGCGCGACATGCTGCTGGCCGGCAGCATGGTCAACCTGCTGGCTACCTTTGTGGCGCTGATGTTGGCGGCCAAGGGCGCCGGGGCCGGCATGGCCGCGCTGGTGCACTTTGCGCCGCTGCCCTTGAACCTGTTTTTGTTTGTGGCGCTGCAGCGGGCGCCGCAGCGCAGCCAGGCGCACAGGGTGGCGGCCTTGCTCTGGTTGGTCGTGATGACCGTGGTTTAGGGCCGCCGCGCAGCGCCCAACTGGCGCCATCAGCCGATCAACCGATCAGCCGATCAGCCGATCAACGGGCAACGGCGGCCAACAACTCACCGGCCTGCTGGCGCAGCACCCGTTTCTGGATCTTGACGCCATTGGGCCCGTCGATGGTCGGGAAGGCGGCCAGCATCACCACCCGCTGCGGCACCTTGTACGAGGCCATGGTCTGCAGGCAGAAGGCCCGCAGCGCGGCTTCGCCCGGATCGGCCCCGCCCAGCACCACAAAGGCAACGGCCTGGTCACCCACCCCGGGCACGGCCACGCCCACCACCTGGGCCAGCGCCACCGCCGGGTGGCGCATCAGGGCTTGCTCGATTTCGGCCGGGTTCACCAGAAAACCGCGCAGGCGCAGGCTGTCGCCCATGCGGGCCAGAAACTGGAAGTGCTGGCCTTGCGTGGTGGCCAGGTCGCCCGAGCGGAACCAGCCGTCCGCCGTCATCGCCTGGGCCGTGGCCTGGGGGTTGTTCAGGTACTGCGCCAGCAGGTTGGGGCCACGCAGCTGCAGCTCGCCGGCCTCGCCGTCGGCCAGCGGCTGGCCGGTCTGCGGATCAACGACGCGCACGCGGGTCAGCGGGTCGATCGGCCGGCCACCGGCGCGGGCACGTTGTTCAACCGGCGCCTGCCAGTCTTGCAGCGACACCAGCGAAAACACCTCGGACGAGCCGTAGGTGCCCGAGCAGCTGATGCCCAGCGCGTGCGCTTGCTGCGCGACTTGCAGCGTCAGGCCGGCAAAGTCGGCCATCACCAGGTGGCGCAGGCTGGAAAGATCGGCGCCGGCCAGCTGCAGGATGGGGTCGAACATCGCGTCGGCGCCCACCGCGTGGCTGATGCGCTGCTGCGCCACCGTCAGCGCCGCCGCGGTGGCGTCGAACACCGGCATCAGCACGCAGCTGGCCCCACCGGCCAATGCGGCCAGCGCGGTCATGAAGCCGAAGACGCCGAACAAGGGCAGCGCGCAGAGCATCGCGTCGCCGGGGTGGATGGCCAGCGCCCGGGCCACCTGGTGGGCATGGCGGGCGATGCTGGCCTGGTCGTGCGCGGCCAGCTTGGGCTGACCGGTGGTGCCCGAGGTGCTGAAGCAGCACAGCAGATCGCTGGTCTGGCCGGCGGGGTCGGTGTGATCAGCGTGCTCGGCGTGATCGACCTGATCGGCCCCGGCCGCCGGCCCGTGCTCGGCAAAAACCATCAGGCTGAACGGGTCGTCCACCGCCAGCACCTGCGCCAGGCTGGGCAGTTCGGCGAGCAGGCCTTGCGCCACCGGCGCGCAATCTTGGTCGAGAAAGCGGCTGGCATAAATCAGCAGCCGGGCCCGCGAGACGGTCAGCAGGTGGGCGATCTCGGGCGCTTTGTAGCGGGTGCTGACTGGCACCACCAGCACGCCCAGCTGGGCCGCGGCAAACAGCAACTGCAGCCAGGCGGCGCCGTTGGGTAACCAAACCGCCACCGCGTCGCCGCGCCGCAGGCCAAGCTGGCGCAAGCCGCGTGCGGCCTGGGCGGCGCCTTGGCGCAAACCGGCGCGGCTGAGCCCACGGGGCCCGTCGCGCAACGCGGGCGCATCGTCGTGGCCGATCAACAGGCTGGCCAGGCTGGAGGAGGGTTGTTCATTCATGGTCGGGCCGCAGTCTGCAGCAAGCGATGGCTAGCGCCTGTCACCTAAGAGCCCAGGCCGGCCCGGTCGGCACGCGGCGACTACACTGCCGGCCATGTCATCCTCCCCCCACTGCCATGGCCGCTGACACCGCGCCGCAACCCACCGCGCTGACCTTGCACCAGGCCTCGCGGGTGCTCGAAATCGGCTTTGCCGACGGCTCGCTGTTCCGCATTCCGTTTGAATTGATGCGGGTCTATTCACCCTCGGCCGAGGTGCAAGGCCACGGCCCCGGCCAGGAAGTGCTGCAGACCGGCAAGCGCGATGTGGGCATCACCAAGCTGGAGATGGTGGGCCACTACGCCGTGCAACCCACCTTCAGCGACGGCCACGACACCGGCTTGTTCGCCTGGCCCTATCTCTACAAGCTGGGCGCCGAGCAAGCCGACCTGTGGCAGCGCTACCAGCAGCGGCTGGCCGAAGCCGGCATCGACCGCGACGCCGCCATGCCCGGCAAGGCCGGCGGCGCCTGCGCCAGCCACTGAGCCCGTCTGAATCGGCGCTTGCGCACCGTGCATTCTTTGACCGCAGGTTCACGCCATGAAGATTCGGTACTTTGAAGACACCGATACGCTCCACATTGAGCTGAAGCCCGGTCGGGTGGCTGAAACGCGCGATCTGGACGAAAACACCTTGGTCGATGTCGACGAGGCGGGCCAGATGCTCTCGATCACCATCGAGCATGCCCAGGCGCGGGCCGAGTTGCCCACTTTTTCGTACGAACAGATCGCGGCTTGACGTCGCCCTGACACTTGCAGGCAAGACCCCCCATGGCCCAGACCCATTTCGGCTATCAAACCGTCGACGAGACTGAAAAGGCCCGCCGGGTGCGCGGTGTTTTTGATTCGGTCGCCAAACGCTATGACGTGATGAACGATGTCATGTCGATGGGCCTGCACCGGGTCTGGAAGGCCTACACCGTGGCGGTGGCCAACCTGAAGCCGGGCGACAAGGTGCTCGACATCGCCGGTGGCACCGGCGACCTGGCCCGCGCCTTCGCCCGCCAAGTGGGCGACAGCGGCCTGGTGCTGCACACCGACATCAACCAAGCCATGCTGGCCACCGGCCGCGACCGCCTGCTCGACGAAGGCCTGTTGCTGCCCACAGCGGTGTGTGACGCCGAAAAACTGCCCTTCAAGTCGGCCAGCCTCGATCTGGTCAGCGTCGCCTTCGGCCTGCGCAACATGACCCACAAAGATCAGGCCTTGGCTGAGATGTGCCGCGTGTTGCGCCCCGGCGGCCGCCTGCTGGTGCTCGAGTTCAGCCAGGTGGCCGCGCCGTTGCGCAAGCCCTACGACTGGTATTCGCTCAAGGTGCTGCCCCTGCTGGGCAAGCTGATCGCCAACGACGCCGACAGCTACCGTTACCTGGCCGAATCCATCCGCATGCACCCGCCCCAGGCCGAACTGAAGGCCATGATGAAGGCCGCCGGCTTTGGCCATGTCGACGTGCACAACCTCACAGCCGGCGTGGTGGCGCTGCACGTCGGCATCAAGTGCTGATCGGGCCCCGGTGGCCCCGCGGGGCTCCAGCACCGACCAAGTGCGCTGCCGGTCGCCCCGCCGGTCGCGCCGCCCGCCGTGCCGGCACCACCGGCAGTCCGTCACGCAGAGGCGATTGACGAGGCTGGCCTCCCCCTTGCTTGCATGCCAGCGGTCGCAGGCTTGTCATGTATCGTCGTTACACTTCGACGGGTATTTATGACAGCCACTGCGCAAGCGCTGGTGGCGTCGACAGCAGGATATTTCCACACGGGGTAGGAGTCGAATCGAACATGAAGACGCAACAAATCCGGGCATCCCACCACAGCGCACTGCGCATCGGCGTCATCGCCCTGGCCGCCTCGGTTGCCCTGCTGGCCGGATGCGGCGACAAGAAAGAAAAGGGCGCCAGCCAAACGGCCGCCAAGGTCAACAAGGCTGAAGTCACGGTTCACCAGATCAACTTTGTGCTGCAACAGCAGCGCAACATTCGGCCCGAACAAACCGATGCCGCCAGCAAGCAGATCCTCGAGCGCCTGATCGACCAAGAACTGGCGCTGCAGAAAGCCGATGACCTGAAGATCGACCGCGACCCGCGCGTGGTGCAGCAGCTTGAAGCCGCCAAGCGCGAGATCATCGCCCGCGCCTACCTTGAGAAGGTGGGTGAGGCCGCACCCAAGCCCACGGCCGACGAGATCAAGAAGTACTACGACGAGAAGCCGGCGCTGTTCAAGGAGCGCCGCATCTACAGCATCCAGGAAATCGGCATCGAGGCCC
>JAYVDE010000333.1:0-5051 GCA_043749575.1 Burkholderiaceae bacterium
CCCGGGAGCTGGGTGCGGGGCTGACGGACCGGACAAGCCCCGCCGTCGCGGCCGACCGCAGCGCGGGTGTACCGTGCCGGCTTTGCGTGCTGCCCGGCCGCCCGACACGGCGCGCGCCGCGGCGCGCAGCACGAAGACTATTTAAGTGAGCCAACACGAGTGAGCCAACACGCCCTGTCCGTCAATGTCTTGGCCCTGGCCTGGCGCCAGGGTTGGCGCGATTTCCGCGCCGGCGAACTGCGCCTGCTGATGGTGGCGGTGATGCTGGCGGTGGCCGCGCTGTCAGCGGTGGGCTTTTTCGCCACCCGGCTCGAAGCCGCTTTGGCCCGCGACGCCGGCACCCTGCTGGGTGGCGACGCGGTGGTGGCCAGCGACCAGCCGCCACCTGCCGAGTTTGCCGAACGTGCGCGGGCGCTGGGCCTGCAGCAGGCCAGCAGCGTCGGTTTCCCCAGCATGGCACGGGCACCCGATGCCAAGGGCGGTGCCGCCCGGCTGGTGGCCGTCAAGGCGGTGAGCGACGGCTACCCGCTGCGGGGCAGCTTGCGCTTGCGCCTGCGGGCCGACGGCCCTGAGCAATCGGTGGCCAGCGCGCCGGCGCGGGGCACGGTGTGGGTCGACCCCGCCGTGCTCGATGCGCTGCAACTGGCGCCCGGCGACCCCTTGTTGCTGGGCGACCAGGCATTGACCATCACCCGGCTGATCGTGCAGGAGCCCGACCGTGGCGCCGGCTTCTTGAACTTCGCGCCGCGGGTGATGCTGCATGCCGATGACCTGGCCGCCACCGGCCTGGTGCAGCCGACCAGCCGCGTGACCTACCGGCTGATGGTGGCCGCGCCGGCCGGTGGCCGCGGCGCAGCCGACTCGGGCGTGCGCGAGTTTATGCGCTGGGCCGAAGCCCGCACGGCCAGCGACAAGCTGCGCGGCCTGCGCGTCGAGTCCCTGGAGTCGGGCCGGCCCGAGATGCGCCAGACGCTGGACCGCGCTGGCCGCTTCCTCAACCTGGTGGCCTTGCTGGCGGCCTTGTTGTCGGCGGTGGCGGTGGCCATCGCAGCGCGCGACTTCGCCCAGCGCCGCCTCGACGACTGCGCCATGCTGCGGGTGCTGGGCACGCCACAGCGGGCGATGGCCGCGGCCTACGCGCTGGAGTTCGGTGTCGTCGGCCTGATCGCCAGCGCGGTTGGCGCCCTGCTGGGTTTTGCGCTGCACTTCATCTTCGTCAGCCTGCTGGCCGGCTTAGTCGATGCGCAGTTGCCGCCGGCCAGCTGGGCGCCGGCGCTGTTCGGGCTGGGCGTGGGCATGACGCTGCTGGTCGCCTTTGGCCTGCCGCCGGTGCTGCAACTGGCCCAGGTGCCGCCGTTGCGGGTGATCCGGCGCGACCTGGGCCAGCCACGCGCTGCCTCCACCGGGGTGCTGGCAGCCGGCACGGCGGGTTTTGCCGCGCTGCTGGTGGCCGCGTCGTCCGATCTGCGGATGGGCTTGATCGCGGTGGGCGGTTTTGCTGCGGCGATCGCGGTCTTTGCGTTGTTGGCCTGGCTGGCGGTCAAGGCGCTGCGCAGGCTGGTGCCGCAGGCCGGCGTGCCGCGCTGGTGGACGTTCGGCGCCAGCGCACCGCGCTGGCTGGTGCTGGCCACGCGCCAGCTGTCGGCGCGGCCCGCGCTGGTGGTGCTGCAGGTTTCGGCGCTGAGCGTGGGCCTGCTGGCCTTGATGCTGCTGGTGCTGCTGCGCACCGACCTGATCTCGGCCTGGCGCGCCGCCACGCCGGCCGATGCGCCCAACCGCTTCGTCATCAACCTGCAGCCCGAGCAGGGCGAGGCGTTCCAGGCGGTGCTCAAGGACGCGGGCGTGTCGCGTTACGACTGGTATCCGATGGTCCGCGGCCGGCTGCTGGCCATCAACGGCCGTGAGGTCACACCCGACCAGTACCCCGACGGCCGGGCACAACGGCTGGTCGAGCGCGAGTTCAACCTGAGCCACGCCGCGGTGATGCCGGTGCACAACGAGCTGGTCGCTGGCCGCTGGACGCCCGAGGAGGCCGAGGGCCTGAGCGTCGAAGCAGGCCTGGCCATGACACTGGGCCTGAAACTGGGCGACCGCCTGCGCTTTGACATCGCCGGCACAGCGCGCGAGGGCCGCGTCACCAGCCTGCGCAAGGTGGACTGGGGCTCGATGCGGGTGAACTTTTTCGTCATGTTCACGCAGTCGGCGATGGCCGGTGTGCCGGTCAGCTACATCAGCGCGTTCCGGGCGCCCGCCGACCGGCCCGGTTTCGACCGCGACCTGACGCGGCAGTTTCCCAACCTGACCAATGTCGACCTGTCGGCCTCGCTGGCGCAGGTGCAGAAGGTGCTGGACCAGGTCATCCGGGCGGTCGAGTTTTTGTTCGGCTTCACGCTGGCGGCGGGCCTGGTGGTGCTTTTCGCCGCTGTCAGCGCCACCCGCGAGAGCCGGGCACGCGAGTACGCGGTGATGCGGGCGGTCGGCGCCAGCAGCCGTTTGCTGCGGCAAGTGCAGCGTGCCGAGTTGCTGGGCGTGGGCGCGCTGGCCGGGTTGCTGGCGGCCTTGGCCGCGGTGGTGCTGGGCGGCGTGCTGGCGCGTCAGGTGTTCGAGTTTGCGTGGGCGCCGTCACCCTGGGTGCCGCTGGCCGGCACCGCGGCCGGGGCCTTGCTGGCACTGGCCGCGGGCTGGTGGGGCCTGCGCGAGGTGCTGCGCCGGCCGGTGATGGACACGCTGCGCCGGGCGGCCGATTAGGGACTTGTTCAGCGTTGCCTTAGCCCGGATCACTGCCGGCAAGCGCGATGAGATGGGCCGCGCGCCGGACATCGCCAGTGCGGTGCTGATGCGTGGCTGGCAATCAAAAGGTTTCCCAGTCCGCGCTGTCGGCGGTGGCCGTTGCCGCGCTCGTGCTGGTGGGGTTGGTGGCCGCGCGCGGCGCGGCAGCGGCGGTGCGCGACGCCGCAGTCGTCGCTTTTCCGGCTGCCCTTGGCGCAGCCGTGGTCGGATGGCGGGCGGCTGCCGGTGCGCCAGCGCGGCGTGGCGCGGCAGCCGCCAGCGGCGCGGCCGCTGAGGGCGCGCGCAGCGCCAGGCCAGCCGACAACCGGAACACGCCCATAGCCTGGCTCAGGCGCCGGGCCTGGTCGTTCAGGCTCTCGGCGGCGGCGGCGCTTTGCTCGACCAGCGCGGCGTTCTGCTGGGTCATCTGGTCGAGGCTGGAGATCGCGGCGTTGACCTGGCCGATGCCGCTGCTCTGCTCGGCCGCAGCGGCGGTGATCTCGCCGATGACGTCGGTCACGCGCTGCACGCTGGCGACGATCTCGCCCATCGTGCTGCCGGCGTCTTGCACCAGGCGGGCGCCGGTCGCCACCTTGGCCACGCTGGTGCCAATCAGGGTCTTGATCTCGCGGGCGGCCTCGGCAGACCGCTGCGCGAGCGATCGCACCTCGCTGGCCACCACGGCGAAGCCGCGGCCTTGCTCGCCAGCGCGGGCGGCTTCAACGGCCGCGTTGAGCGCCAGGATGTTGGTCTGGAAGGCAATGCCGTCGATGGTGCCGATGATGTCGGCGATGCGTTTGGACGACTGATTGATCTCGTCCATCGTGCTGACGACCTGGCTGACGACCTGACCGCCGCGCTGGGCGACGGCCGAGGCCGATGCCGCCAGCTGGTTGGCCTGGGCCGCGGCATCGGCGCTCTGGCGCACGTTGCCGGTCAGCTGTTCCAGCGAGCCGGCGGTCTGCTGCAGGTTGGCCGCCGCCTGCTCGGTGCGGTGGCTCAGATCGGTGTTGCCCGAGGCCACCTCGGCGCTGGCCACCTGGATCGATTCGGCCGATTCGCGGACTTGGCCGACGATGCCGCGCAGCGCGTCGCGCATCGCCGCCAGCGACTGCTGCACCGCACCGATCTCGTCGCTGCGCCGGGTGTCGATCTCGACATCGAGGTCGCCGTCGCCGATGCGCCGGGCGATGGTGGTCAGCTCGGCCATCGGTCGACAGACCGAGCGCACCAGAAAATAGGTGCCGATGCCCATGCCGACGGCCATCGTGAGCATGACGCCGATCACCGTCCACACGGTGCGCATGCGCTCGCTGCCGGTCGCCGCCCGTACCGCCGCGCCACGGGCCTGCTGCAGCACCACATAGGCTTGCTGGCTGACTGAGTAGGTGGTGACGGCGGGCTGCACCTGGTTGGCCAGCAGCGTCTTGGCGGCAGCGGCATCACCGGCAGCCTTGGCCTTGCGAGCGTCGTCCCGGGCCTCGATGTAGGCCTTGCGGGCGGAGGCGATGGCGGCCAGCGCGTTGCGTTCCTCGTCATCGACGGCGGCAGCCTCGATGCGCTTCTGGATCTCGCCGATGCGCGCCGTGGTGGCCTCGATCTCGGGCTTCATCGCCGCTTCAACCGCTGGATCGCTGCTGATCACGCTGGCGACCACCCGCGCCACGTTGGCGGTGGTCAACCCTTGCCAGGTGGTGGCATCCTGGATCTTGGCTTGCTGGTCACGCAGTTGGGCATCGCTCAGCGCCACCTGGCTGCTGGTGCGCAGCCCCACGGTGGCCGACATCAGCAGCACGATGCCGCCGAGCACGAGCGCGGGCAGCCACAGTCGGGTAGAGATCTTCATGGTCATGGTGGGCATCCGGATCGGGCGTCGCAGTGACTGGCAAAGGGCGGCCGGTGAAAGATCCTCAGGCCCGGCGGCGGTGCGGCCGGGCGTGGGCGGTCTTGCCACATCAGTCGCCCAGGTCGTCCATCAAGCCCATGTCGTTGCTGCTCATCAGGGCCTCGATGTCCATCAGGATCAGCATGCGGTCGGCCACGCTGCCGATGCCGGTGATGTAGCTGGCGTCGATGGTGGCGTTGAGCTGCGGTGCCGGGCGGATGGCTTCACCGGCCAGCTCCAGCACATCGGATACCGAGTCGACCACTGCGCCCACCACCCGGCCGCGCACGTTGAGCACAATCACCACGGTGAAGTTGTTGTACTCGGCGCTGTCGCAGCCCAGCTTCAGGCGCAAGTCAACAATCGGCACGATGACGCCGCGCAGATTGACAACGCC
>JAYVDE010000334.1:0-5045 GCA_043749575.1 Burkholderiaceae bacterium
CCGGCTGCCGCGCGAGCAGGCCTACCTGCACACGTCGGCGCTGGTGCCGCGCGACGCGCCCAGCTTTATCGCCACGATGCAGCCGCTGCACGGCGTGACCTTGCCCGAGGCGCACCAGTTCCTCACGCTGCGGCCCAGCGTGACCGTGCGGGTCGATCGCCAGCAGCCAGCCAGCGGTGCGCCCAGCCGCAGCAGCACGCTGGCGGCCTCGCTCGACCTGAAGTGGCGGCCGCTGCACGAGCTGGTGGTCGATGCCACGCTGAACCCTGATTTTTCGCAGGTCGCGCTGGACGTGCCGCAGCTGGCCGGCAACCGCCGCTTCGCACTGCAGTTTCCCGAGACCCGGCCGTTTTTCTTCGAGGCCAGCGACCTGCTGCGCTCGCCCAGCGAGGCGATCTACACCCGCAGCTTCACCGAGCCGCGGGCCGGGCTGCGCGGCACCTGGCGAGGCGCACGGCTGGCCGGCAGCGCGATGGCACTGGACGACCGCGGCGGCGGCCTGGTGCTGCTGCCCGGCGCCTACGGCAGCCTCAGCGCCGAACAGCCGGCCTCGCAAGCGCTGGTCGCCCGTTTGCGCGGCGATGGCCAGCTGCTGCAGTCAGGCCCCGCTTTGCAATGGGGGCTGATCGCCGCGCAACGCCGCTATGCTGACGAGCGCGGCCACAACGGGGTGGCCGGGCCCGATCTGAGTTGGCAGCTGACCGACGCCTGGCGGCTGCGGGCGCAATGGCTGGGCTCGGACACCACCGCGCTGGCGGTGGGCGATCAACTGCAGCGCGGGCCGGCGGTGCGTGGCCAGCGGGCGCTGGCCAAACTGTTTTACCAGGCCGACCAGGTCGAGGGCGAACTGGCGGTCGACGAGCTGGGCAGCGGTTTTCGTGACGACGTGGGTTTTGTCGCCCAGAACGGCGTGCACAAGCTGCGTCTGCGCGGTGCACGCGGCTGGCAAGGCCTGGGGCCGTTCAACGAGTTCTGGATCGAAGCCATCGGCGAGCGCAGCGACGACCGCCGCAGCGGTGCGCTGGTGTCGCAGGACATCCGGCCCGGCCTCTGGTTGACGGCGGCCAACAACCTGGAGGCCTGGCTCTACCTGCATGGGCTGGCAGCGCAGTGGGCCGCACTGCGCACGGCGGCCGACGCGCCGCTGCTGGTGCAGCATTACCTGCAGGGCGGCCTGACCCTGACACCGGCGGTGTGGGCACCGTTGTTGCGCGCCGAACTGCAATGGGGCCAGCTGGCCGATGTGAGCGCGCAGCGGGTGCGCCCGGGTGGCCAGGCCAGCCTGTCGATCAACACCCGGCTGGTGCCGCAGCTGGAGCTGGAGCCCGGCCTGTCCTACGGCTGGCTGCGCCGGGACGGCCAGTTTGTCTACACCGAGGCGGCGCACCAGCTGCTGGCGCGCTGGCATTTCAGCGCCCGGCAGACCTTGCGTGCGATCGTGCAGTACCGCGCGCTCGACCGCCAGGGCGAGGCCGCGCAGGCCGGCCATCCGGCGGTGGCGGCCCAGCGCAGCCGCAACACCACCGGCTCGCTCACCTGGGCCTGGCGGCAATCGGCGGGCACGGTGCTGTATGTCGGCGCGTCCAGCCTGCGTGAGGGCGCAAACACCGGGGTTGCGGTGTCGCGCGGCGCCGAGGCCTTTGTCAAATTGCAGCTTGACGTCGCCGAATTGCGGCAACGGTTCTGACAGGACTGTCAGCCTGGCGCGGGCTTGGCGTGGCACATTCAGCGCTTCCATCCACCGCCCGAGGAGCCCCGCCATGATGAAGTCCGGCATCGACCAGCAAGCCCTGATCGACCTGTTTGCCAACACCAGCGCGCAGCAGACGGCGCAGTTGCGCGAAGGTGTTTTCAAGGCCACGCTGGGCGCCCTGCAAGGCCGCGAGCTGAGCCTGAAAAACATCCGCAGCGTGCTCGGCACGGTGGCCCAGGCGGCCAGCACCGGCGCGGCAAAAAACCCGCTGGGCAACGTCAATGCCGAAGAGCTGCTCGACAACGCCGTGTCGGGCATGGACGACGCGCTGCTCAAAGCAGTGGAAGCCAACCGCGTGGCACTGCAGCAGTTTGTCGACAAGGGGGTCGACCTGCGCGAAAGCCAGCTTAAGAAAGCGCTGGCCGATCTCGACAAGTTCGAAGATGCGCTGATGGGCACCCTGAAAAAGGGCGCCGCCGCCACCGGCGACCCGATGGCCGGCCCCTGGGCCCAGGTGCTGGAGAAGTTCAACCTGAGCGGCACCCAGACCGGCCTGAAAGCCAGCGGCGCCACCGAACAGCTGACCGCCCAAATGGCGCAGATGCAGACCGCCTTGCGCGATACCCGTGCTGCCAGCCTGCGCGCCGCGCAGACCCTGGCCGACAGCTACACCGCGCTGGTCTCGGGCGTGCTGATCGGCCTGTCGGACGCGCTGCGCCAGGGCACAGCCGAAGCCAAGTCCCCGCGCAAGAAGTAAGCCCCGGGGGCCGGCCATGGGCCCGGGCGGGTGGTTCCCCCCAACGGGGGCCCCCGCCGCACCGCCGTCGGTGGGATCGTGCGGTGGCGGGGCACGGGCTAGGCTGGGGCCGTCGAACCCGCCGGAGCCCACCATGCCCACCCACCCGATTGGCTTGTCTCGCCGCCTGCTGTGCGGTGCCGCGTTGGGGGCGTTGTGGCCCCGGCCCGCAGCGGCCGCCACCGCCGCCGCCACCGCCGCGCCGGCCCTGCTGCTGGCCCGCGAGTGGCCGGTCGATGCCGATCCTGCCGGTTATCTGGTGAGCGAAAAGCTCGACGGCGTTCGCGCGCGATGGGATGGCAGCACGCTGCGCTTTCGCAGCGGCGCGGCCATCGCCGCGCCCAGCGCCTTCCTGGCCCGGCTGCCGGCCGAGCCGCTGGACGGCGAGCTCTGGCTGGGCCGCGGCCGCTTCGACGAGCTGTCCGGCCTGGTGCGCCGGGCGCAGCCGGATGACGCACTGTGGCGCGGCGTGACCTACCAGGTCTTCGAACTGCCCGCAGCGGGCGGTGCCTTCGCCCAGCGCGCCGCAGCGCTGCAAACGCTGTGCCGGCAGCACGGCTTCGCCGCCCTGCGCGCGCTGCCGCAGCAGCCCGTGGCCGACCGGGCCGGTCTGCAGCGGCGGCTTGATGCCGTGGTCGCCGGCGGCGGTGAAGGCCTGGTGCTGCACCGCGCCGACGCACCCACCGCCACCGGCCGCGGCCCCTGGCTGTTCAAGCACAAGCCGCTGCACGACGCTGAAGCCCGGGTGCTGGCCCACTTGCCCGGCCAGGGCCGACTGGCCGGCCAGGTCGGCGCGTTGCGGGTGTGCACCGACAGCGGCGTGGTGTTCAACATCGGCACCGGCTTGCGCGATGCCGACCGGGCGGCGGCGCCGGTGGTGGGCCAGCGCATCAGCTACCGCCACCGCGGTTTCACCCCCGCCGGTGTGCCGCGTTTTGCCAGCTACTGGCGGCCGGCCGTTGCGCTGTAACCCGGTTGGGCGCCCGGTTTTGGCTTATGGTGCGCCCGAAGAACGGACCCCCAACATGAGCGACGACTTCAGCTTTTTCTGGCACGACTACGAAACCTTCGGCCGCGTGCCGCGCCGGGATCGGCCGGCGCAGTTTGCGGGCGTGCGCACCGATGCCGCCCTCAACGAGATCGGCGATCCGCTGATGCTGTACTGCCAGCCGTCGCCCGACAGCCTGCCCGACCCCGAAAGCTGCCTGCTGACCGGGATCACGCCGCAGCAGTGCCTGGAGCGGGGCGTGCCGGAGCACCACTTCGCCGCGCAGATTGGGGCGGCGCTGGGCCAGCCAGGCACGGTGGGCGTGGGCTACAACACCATCCGCTTCGACGACGAGGTGACGCGCCACCTGTTCTGGCGCAACCTGATCGATCCCTACGGCCGTGAATGGCAGAACCAGTGCGGCCGCTGGGACCTGCTGGACACCGTGCGCTGCGCCTGGGCGCTGCGGCCCGAGGGCATCGAGTGGCCACGCCACGACGACGGCCGGGCCTCGTTCAAGCTCGAACACCTGACCCGCGCCAACGGCCTGTCGCACGAGGCCGCACACGACGCGCTGAGCGATGTGCGCGCCACCATCGCGATGGCCCGGCTGGTGCGCGATCGCCAGCCCAAGCTGTTTGAGTTCTGCCTCAAGCTGCGCAAGAAAGAAGCGGTGTGGCAGGAGATAGGACCTTTGGGAAGCTCGGGTCGCCCGTTCCTGCACTTGAGCGGCATGTACCCGGTCGAGCGCGGCTGCCTGGGTCTGGTATGGCCACTGGCGCAGCACCCCAGCAACAAAAACGAGCTGATCGTCTGGGACCTGGCGCACGACCCGGCCGAACTGCTGACGCTGGACGCCGACACCCTGCGCCTGCGGCTGTTCAGCAAGACCGCCGACCTGCCCGAGGGCGTGGCGCGCTTGCCGGTCAAGACCGTGCACATCAACAAGAGCCCGGTGGTGATGGGCAATTTGAAAACCCTGTCGCCGGCCCGGGCCGACCATTGGGGCATCGACATCGCCCAGGGACTGCGCCATGCGCAATGGGCCCAGGCTCAGGCCAGCGCGCTGGCCGCGCTGCCCTGGCGCCAGGTGTTCCAGCGGCCCGACCTTGCCCAGGCGCCCGATGTCGACGAAGACCTCTACGGCGGCTTCATCGGCCCGGCCGACCGGCGCTCGCTGGAACGGCTGCGCAGCCTGTCGGGCGAGGCGCTGGCAGGCAAGCGCCCAGCCTTCGAGGACGGCCGGCTGGAGGAGCTGTTTTTCCGCTACCGCGCCCGCAATTGGCCGGCCACGCTGAGCGCCGACGAGCAGGGCCGCTGGCAACAGCACTGCCATGATCGCTTGCACGTCGGTGCCGGTGGTGGCTTGTCGCTGACGCAGTTTTTCGAGCGCATCGACACCTTGAGTGAAAACGCCGACGAGCGCGGCCAGGCGATCCTGGGCGCGTTGTACGACTACGCCGAGACCATCGCACCCGAACTGGCGTAGACCCTGGCCACGCGCGCTGGCTGCGCCCAGGGAGTCCGCTGAAAACAGTTGATTCGGCTGAATCGTCCGGCTGTCGAAC
>JAYVDE010000335.1:0-5039 GCA_043749575.1 Burkholderiaceae bacterium
AGATGAATTCGAGCGTGACCGAGCAGCGCGCCAAAAGGAGTCCGATCTAGGCGCAAAGCACAGTCATAGCCTGGGCTATGGCGAGCATTTGCAACGACGAGCGGGCGCCTATTGGCGTGATGAGCGGGCATGATCGAAAAAGTCTCAGCCTCAGGCTTGCGGGTCGGCCGCCAGGCGCTGGCGCCGGGCCTCGAACAGGCAGACCCCGGCGGCGACCGAGACGTTGAGGCTTTCGACCGCGCCGGCCATCGGGATGCGCACCAGCACGTCGCAGGTCTTGCGGGTCAGGGCGCGCAGGCCCGCCCCTTCGGCGCCCAACACCAGGGCCACCGCGCCGCTCAGGTCGATGTCGTAGATCGATTTCTCGGCATCTTCGGCCGTGCCGACGATCAGGATGTCGCGCTCCTTCAGTTCGCCCAGCGTACGTGCCAGGTTGGTCACCATCAGGTAGGCCACGGTCTCGGCCGCGCCGCTGGCCACCTTGGCCACGGTGGCGTTGAGGCCCACCGCATGGTCCTTGGGCGCGACCACCGCGTGCACGCCAGCGCCGTCGGCCACCCGCAGGCAGGCGCCCAGGTTGTGCGGATCGGTGACCCCGTCGAGCACCAGCACCAGCGGCGCGCCGTTCACCGCGTCGAGCACGTCGTCGAGTGAGTGCTGCTGCACCAGCGCCGTGACCCGTGCCACCACGCCCTGGTGACGCGGGCTGCCGGCCAGGCGGATCAGGCGCTGGTCGTCACTGTCGACCAGCTTGGCGCCGGCGGCTTGGGCGCGCTCGACAAACTGGCGCATCCGGGCGTCGCGCCGGCTGGCGTCGACGTGGATCTCGGTGACGGATTCGGGCGCCGTCTTCAGGCGAACGGTAACGGCATGGAAGCCGAACAGAATCTTGGTGCTCATGGTGGCACTGTAGCCGCAGTGGTGTCCGACCTACCGACAGGCGGACCTACGCGTCCAGCGCCTGCCAGGCGGTCAGCGCACCGATCAGCAGCGGCTGATGCAGCATGTAGATCGTCAGCGGCCAGCGGCCCAGCCAGGCCAGCGGCGCCAGCTTGCGCGGCAGCGGCCCCGCCAGCACTGGCCGCTGGCGGGCCAGCAGCCAATGGCCCAGTGCCAGCCCCCACACCATCACGCCCAGCCAGGGCAGCAGCGGCACCCAGTCTTCGGTGACCGGCTTGCGGGTGACCAGGCCGACCCAGTTGGTCAAACGGCTGTCGAAGAACGGGTGCTGCACAAACATCGGCAGCGCCACCAGCAAGGCCCCCAGCGGCCACAACCAGCCGCGCAGCGGTGCCGCCAAGCGCGCGGCCAGCAGCATCAGCGCCATGCCGTGCAGCACGCCAAAGCTGATCCAGCTGCCCGGAAACATCAGCGCCGAACCGGCCGACACCAACACCGCGCAGCCCGCCACCCGGACCCAGCGGCGCCAGAAGCGGCCCCAGCCGAGGCCGGCCTGCAGCGCCACGGCCTGGCCCGCACCGGCACACAGCAGGAACAAGCTGACGATCAGCGTGCGCTGGGTGGTCCAGAGCGGATCGCGGTGAAAGTTGTGCGGCGGCGACAACCAGCCGAAGTGGTTGAGGTCGAAGCCAAAGTGAAACAGCACCATCCAGGCAATGGCCGCGCCGCGCAGCGCGTCGAGGCGGTCGAAGCGCTCCGTCCTGCCGCGCGGCAGCGCATGGGGATCGGTCGAGAGGGCAGGTGGCATGGGCGGAATCGAGCGTGGCGGGCGGACGGGCGGGCGGGTGGACGAGCGGGTGGCCAAAGCCGGCCCCGCCCAGCGGCTGGCGGTGCACGCCGCGCCGGCTCCTAGAATCGAGGATTCTGGCCGTAGCTCAACTGGATAGAGCACCAGCCTTCTAAGCTGGGGGTTGTGGGTTCGATCCCCGCCGGCCAGACCAATTTTCGGGCGCCAAAGAAACCACCAAGCCGCGTGGTCCGCGGCACTGACACGACCAAGCCGCGTTGAGCGCGGCGTAGAAACGACAAAGCCGCGTCATCCGCGGCTTTGTGATGTTCAAAAAATTGGTCGGGGTGAAAGGATTCGAACCTTCGACCCTCTGGTCCCAAACCAGATGCGCTACCAGGCTGCGCTACACCCCGAAGCTGCGCATTCTAGCCTGGCGCCACGACCGGTGCCACGGCAGGTGCCGGCAGCAGCAGTTGGCGGGCCACCGCTTCGCACTGCCGGATGTGCTGGTCACAGACAAACTTGAGCGCCGAATAGGTCAGCGCCGCCGACACCGCCTGCCCCGCCACCGGCAGGTACTTGACGGCCTGCTGGGTGCTCAGGCGCACACCCACGGTCTTCAGCAGCAGCAGCACCAACTCTTTGGTGACCATGCGCCCCAGCAGCATGCTGCCGCCGGCCGAGATCGCCTTGTAGACCACCACACGCCGGTCGGGCGCCAGCCGTTCCACCTGCGCCGGGCTGAGGCCAAAAGCGCTGCTGATCTCGGGCAGCAGCTTGATCAGCAGCCCGACATCGGTGACCCAGTCGAGGCCCGGCAGCGGCACCATGGCCACACCGGCGGCCAGCAGTGCGCGCTGGCGCACCCGCTTGCGGCAGCGTTCGGCGATCAGGCCGATGGCATCCGGCGGGGTGGAGGTCATGGCGCAGGCGCCGCTTTCAACACCACGATGCCGTCGGCGTCGGCCACCAGCCAGTCGCCCGGCCGCACGGCCACGCCCTGCAGCTGCACCGGCACGTCGACCAGGCCGGCGTGGCGGCGCTCGGTGGGCAGCGGCATCAGGGCCAGCGCGCGGATGCCGATGGCGGCCGCGGCCAGCTCGGCCGCGTCGCGCACGCAGCCGTCGATGACCAGCCCGGCCCAGCCGTTGCGCGCTGCCGATGCCGCCAGGTTGCCGCCCACCAGCGCGTGGCGCAGCGAGCCGCCGCCATCGACCACCAGCACGCGGCCGTGGCCGGGCGATTCAACCGCGGCCTTGACGGAGCTGTTGTCCTCATGGCATTTGACGGTGCTGACCGGCCCGGCAAAAGCCGCCCGCCCGCCATACGACCGGAAAACCGGGGGCAGCACGCGGAAGGCGCCGGTCTGGTCACCCTTGTGCAGGTCGCAAAGGTCGCAAGTGTTCTCGAGGTTCATGGCGTTGGTCGATCGGTTGGAGAAACCCGGCAAGGTGGGGCGCGGTGGCTTGTGGTCATGGCAGCACCTCGCCGATCTGCAGTTGCAGACCCCGGCTGCCCACCGCCACCACCGGCGACAAACCCTGCAAGTCGCCGGGCTGGGCCATGGCGTTGCCGCTCTTGCTGATGCGCGCGCCGATGATGACCTGCGACACCGTCGACAGGCGCAGCGCCGGGCTCATGGCCATGGCATCGTCGAGCGTGATGTCCAGCGGCAAGTCCTTGACCTGGCGGCGCTGGATCGCCAGCGGCGCCCTGCCGCCCTGTGGCGAGCGCGCAAAGATGAACACGGTGTCGCCGGGCGCCGCCCTGGCCGCCAGGGCCGGCGCCAGCGTGATGCGGACCTGCACCGAGGCGGCGGGGTCCACCCGCGCGCCGTCGCCGCCTGCACCGGCTGGCCCGGCTGGCCCGGCTGGCCCGGCTGGTGCGGCTGGTGCGGCTGGCCCGGCTGGTGCGGCAGCGGGCGCGACCGCCACAACGCGGTCCGCAAGCTTGGCGCCAGCCGTGTCCGCCGCGGTGGCCGATGCCGGCGGCAGCGCCGCCAAACCGGCGCTCTTGCGGGCCTCATCGACCGCCTCGCGCAAGCGGGTGGCCAGCTCGCTGCCGGGCTGGGTGGCCTTCAGGGCGCGCTCCCAGTGGCGCGCTGCGGTGGCGGCGTCGCCGCGTTCGAAGGCGATCGTGCCGGCCAGGCCCAAAGCCTTGGCGTTGTCGGGGTCCAGCGCCAGCGCCTGGGCGAT
The DNA here is from genome assembly GCA_043749575.1 of Burkholderiaceae bacterium. Lineage (GTDB taxonomy): Bacteria > Pseudomonadota > Gammaproteobacteria > Burkholderiales > Burkholderiaceae_C > Pseudaquabacterium. Next base: position 3,886 of record JAYVDE010000335.1, read on the forward strand.
CAGCCGTTCGGGTTGGCCGTCGAGCTTGCGGCCGCTGGCCATGGCCAGCGCGTCGGCCACGTCGGCATGGGCCTGGGCATCCTGCGGGCGCAGCGCCAGCACCCGCTGGTAGGCCTGCAGCGCCTGAGGAAAGCGTTCCAGCACGCTGTACGAGCGGCCGAGCATGGTCCAGCCTTCGACATCGTCGGGGGTGGTTTTCAGCCGCTCGGCCAGCCGGTCGGCCATCGTCGCAAAGTCGGCCTGGCTGGGCATCGCCGGCCCACCTTCGGCCTGTGTCGACATGGGCGCGGGCTTGCCGGGCGCGACCGCCAGCCCGGCTGGGTTGCCCAGCCAGGCATAGCCGCCCGCGCCGAACAACACCATGAACAACAGCAGGCCCGCCAGCAGGCCGCGAGATGGCCGTGGGGCAGCGGCAGGCATCGAATCGGCCGCTGTGCCGGCTCCGGCTCCAGCTCCAGCTCCAGCCTCGGCCTGGGTCGGAGCGGCCGCGCCGAGGCCGGCTGCCGGCGCCACCACCGCGACGATCTGCGCTTCCAGCCGGTCACGCGCCTGGCCCGCCTCGTCGCCGGTGAGCACGCCGCTGCGGATCAGTTCGTCGAGCTGGGCCCGCTGGGCCTTGAGTTCGTCGAGTCGGCTCATCGGGGCGCTTCGTCGTCCGGGGTGTCGGGATCGAAGGCGTCGGCGCCCAGGCGCTGGCGCCGGCGCAGCACGACGAACAAGCTGCCCAGCGCGCCGACCATCAGCAGCAACGGTGCGCCCCACAACAAGGCGGTGGAGGCCTTCACCGGCGGCCGGTAGAGCACAAAATCGCCATAGCGGTCGGTCATGTAGTCGAGGATTTGGCGCTCGCTCTGGCCCTTGGCCAGCAGCTCGCGGATCTGCTGGCGCAAGTCTTCAGCCAGCCCGGCATGGGAGTCGGCAATGCTCTGGTTCTGGCAGACCAGGCAGCGCAACTCGGCGGCCAGCACCATCATTCGGGCTTCCAGCGCCGGGTTGGCGGCCACAGGCGGGGCTTCACCCGCGCGGCACGCCAGCGGCCATGCCAGCCCCCAGACCAGCGCCGCCAGCAAGACCAGCCACGGCACCCCACCGGCGATGCGGGCGCCGGCGGCCAGCCGCCCGGCGGGCGTTGCCCGGTCAGGCATTCAGTTGCC
>JAYVDE010000336.1:0-12978 GCA_043749575.1 Burkholderiaceae bacterium
CTGGTTGGCGCCGCCAGCGGCCCACGCCGAGGCGGTCGAGCTGTTCAACGAGGTGGTAGCCGGTGCTGCGGTCGGCCGGGCGGCTAACGGCTCGACTGAGCGTTCTGTTGACGGCGCGGTTGACGATGCAGCCAACGGCTCGGTCTACGCTGCAGCCGACCGCACGCTGCGGGCGCTGGCCGGCTGGGTGCATGCCGACCTGTTCGGCACGCCGCCACCCCAGTGGCCCGAGACGGTGCCACCCGCCCAGGCGACCGACTACCTGGTCGAGCAGTTGCTGAACCGGCTGGGCGGCACCGGCCACGACGGCGAGTTCCTGCAGTCGGTGGGCATAAACACCCTGGCGCAATACCCCAACCTGCCAACCCTCGGGCTGGCGCCTTCGGGCCCAACGATGTCGGGAGCGTCGGGTACGTCAGGCACGTCGGTCGCGCCGGGGCCATCGACCCAGTACCTGGCCGCGCAAGACGGCCCTTACCTGGTTGCCCATGCCGTGCTCGACCCGGCCAAGGGCAGCGCCGCGCTGGCGCGCTACCTCGGTGTCTTCGCCAACTACGGTTACGCCGAGTACCGCTACAGCAGCTGCTGGCTGCTGCTGGACGCGGCCCTGCACTTCCCCGCTGCCGACGGCCGGCGCTGGGTGCGCGACGCGGTGGTCAACATCCTGCAGGCCGCGCTGGGCGGCGGCAACATCGAGTTCGAGGGCAGCCTGGCGGTGGCCGTCGACGCGGTGGCGGCCCAGTCCGATGACACGGCTGCGAGGGCCGCGCTGGTGGCGGCGGCAAACCGTTTGCTGGCCGAAGCAGCGCGCTTGCGCTCGGGCCGAGAACAGCTTGCGAGCGACCGCTGGGGCCATCACAAGCGCCGCCTGCTGGCCCATGCCCAGGCGCTGGGCTGGTTGCTGGGCGACACGGCAACAGCCGACCAGCTGCTGGCTGCCGCCGCCGGGCTGGCCGATTCAGGCTTTGCCGGTTTCCAGGCGCCGGCCTGCCTGACGCTGGCCGAGACGGTGCGGTTGTGCTGCGAAGGCGATCCGCCAGCGCCCGACGCCCGCATCGATGAGGCGCTGCACCAAGCCCAGCAGGCCGCACACAACGTGCAAGACCCGAGCTTCTGCGCCCGCACGACCGCGCGCATCAACACGCTGCGCCGGCATTGGTGGCCTGGGTTCGCGCTGGAGGCCCGTGCGCAGCGCCTGCCCGAAGCCCGTCACAGTGTTGAATTCAACGCCTTGCACCGCATTGGCCAGGCCTACGACGGCCGACGGCCCGGCGGCCTGCCGTCACCGGCAAAACATTTCAACGACCAGAACCTGGTCGCGCTGCAGGCCTTGTACCAGCGGCCCTGGGACGATTTTGTCCGCCTCAACGACGCCGACCGGCCGCTGCAACCTGGCGACGAGGTGGCCGTGCCCGACCCGGGCCTGCTGCCACTGATCGCCGCACGCATGGCCGCCGAGGTGCTGGCCCTGGCCGATGGGGCGCCGCTGTCGGCGCGCCGGCTGCGCCTGCTGCGCAGCTTGGTGCCGTATGCGCTGCCCAACGCCACAGCGCTGGACACCGTGCTGGCGCGGCTGGTGCTGGCCCAAGCCCGCCGCGACGACCCGGTCGACGCCGCGGAATTGTTGGCGCTGCGTGCTGCGCTGCACGGTCGCCTAATAGCCGACACACCACCGACCGACGCCGAGCCCTTGACCCGGCAGCCGATGCCTGAGCTGCCCAGCTGAGGGGCCGGGTTCGGCCTTGCTCGCCAGTCGTTCACACCAGTCGTTCACACCAATTTTTCACGCCAGTTCGTTCACGCCAGTCGCCCAGCCTAGGCGTTATCCTGGTAGGACAACCGGTTCACTGCTGCCGGCCTGCGGCCACCGAGAACATCACGACGTCCATCTCGCTCGGCTCCTTCCAGGCGCTGCCGTAGCGGCCGCTGGCATAGACGTCGAGCACCACCCGGCTGATCAGCGGCGACTCCCAGTCGCGCTCGGCCAGCCGGCGCCGCAGGCCCGGCGTTGCGATTGGCGAGCCCAGCAAGCGCGGCGCCGCCTCGTCGATCCAGCGCACCTGTTCGTCTTCGGGCAGGGCTGCAAACTCCGCCCTCACCTGCTTGAGCTTGTGGGCCTGCCAGGCCTCGACCAGTTGTTGCGCTTCCTGGCGCGGGTCGGCTGGTCGCGCGGCGGCCGGCTCGCTCGGTGGCTGTGCCGGCTGCAGCGCTTGCGGTGTGGCGGTGCCGCCGTCGGGGAAGCGGTTGGCCAGCACGGCCTTGATGTAGGCGCCGCGGTTGAGGATCTTCGCCGCCGAAGCGCCCTCGACATGGGCTTCCATCGCATCGAGCCCTTCAGTGAGCTTCAAGGCGCCGTACTTGAGTCCCAGCGCGTCGAGCTCGTTTTCGCGGATGCCCAGTTTCGCGGCGCGCATCACCAGGGTGAGGTCGGCCGGTTCGGGCACACGCGCGCGCTCTTTGGCCTTGCGGGCCACCTTGAACTGCACCGAGCGCAGCACACTCTGCTCGCGGTGCTCGACCAACTCGACCGTGATCTCGGTTTCTTCGTTGATCTCGGCCACGGCCGGCATCAGCAGCTCATTCTTGAACTTGCGGAACTCGCGCGGCTTGATGCCGCCGCCCTCGCGCAACACACGGGTCCAGAACTCGGGCTCGTGGCGGCTGGTCAACCCGCCCGGGCTGTCTTTGTAGCGGGCACACACCTCATAGAGTGCAACGCCGGTGTAGGTCGACAGGCGGGCAATCGAGTTCAGTTCGATCTGCGCCCAGCGCTCGGGGCTGATCAACTGCTCTTTGATCGACGGCGGGTAATACCAGGTCACCCAGGCCTCGCCGCCGCGCAAGTAGAGCCGCGCCTCGGCCAGCAGCGGAAAGGTGCGCGCTTCGTCGGTCACGGCCTCGGGCGCCGAGCTCTCAAAGCCCTCCAGCAGCAGGCTGGTCTGTTCGCTGGCGGCCAAGGGCCGCCAGACGACCGTGGTCTGAACCATCTGCTCGATGTACCGCTGCACCCGCTCGGACGCCTTGGTGGTCGACCCGTAACCGCGCAAGATGGCGCTGACCGGGCTGGAATAGCCACCGTCGGCGCCGGCCGTGCTGCGCTGCGCGAGCCACAACATGACGTCGTAGGCCTTGCGGCCCGTGACGGTCAAGGCCATGGTCAGAGGCTCGATCGCCAGCGCAAAAACTGACTTGCTCAGCGTCCCTGCGGCGCTGGACGCCTCCGGCTTGGCAGGGGATAGGGTCGCTTTGGTCGTCTTCAGCACGGTCAGGCAGTGTACGTCCAAGCACGCCGGACATCTACTGCGCTTGCCGACCAGCCCGCGGCTGTGGCCGCTGGGTCTCGACCCCCAAACCACCCGGCACTGCTGGCCGCCGAATGGCGACCGATAGCCACACTTGCCGGACAGGGCCGGCAGACCCCCAAAAGCAGGTGGCGCAGTTCCCTGAAGCCCCACTTGCCGGACAGCGACCCCAGTTGCCGGACGCCCGGGCCTCACTTGGCGGACACCCAAGCCCCACCTGGCGGACGCCAAAGCCACGGTTGCCGGACTGAATTCGTTGTAAGTGGTTGATTTAAAATAGGAAACAGGTTTGTAAAGTCTCTTAAGGATATTGAATTGATAAAGATCTTCGACTGACTTATACACAGACCACCACCCCAGCCCGGGTGTCCGGCAAGTGTGGCAACGTCGCTCCCGCAGGCCACGTTTTGTAGTTTAAAAGTCGAACCGCTTTCGGAATCTACAATCGGCAGCAAGAACAGCGTTGGAGCTTAGGTGACGAACATCCTGGTAGAAGGTCGTGAGCAGGTTGAACTTGCAGACATCGGTCAGCAAGCAGAACGGGCGAAGAAGATCCTCGCGCGAGTCCGCAAAGCCATGCTGGCGCCGAACGTGGTCAAGGAGCCGCCGCGGTTCTCGCCCGCTCAATTGGGCGCCTTGGTGAACCTCGACACGCGGCAGGTGGACTACCGTGCCCGCAAGGGCGGCAGCCTGCCGGCCGGTGGCCTGAACACCGCCGGTACGCGGCGCGAGTTTGCGTTGAGCGAGGTGCGCAAATGGACCCGCGAACTGCGCGGCAGCCGGCTGCGCCCGCCCGGCGCCGAGGCCATCACCATTGCGGTGGCCAACTTCAAGGGCGGTGTGACCAAGACGACCACGGCCGTCACGCTGGCCCAGGGCCTCAGCATCCGCGGTCACAGCGTGCTGGTGATCGATTGCGACCCCCAGGGTAGCCTGACCACACTGTTTGGCATCTTGCCCGACGCCGAAGTGGAAGCGCAGCACACCATCCTGCCCTTGTGCCTGGGTGAAGAAGACAGCGTCGAGTACGCGATCCGTCCAACCTACTGGGACGGCATCGACCTGATTCCGGCGACGTCGGTGTTGTTCAGTGCTGAATTTGCGCTGCCCGGGCGCCAGCGCGACGAAGGCCGTGGGTTCCAGTTCTGGAACGTGCTGCACTACGGCATTGAGCAGGCCAGGCAACACTACGATGTGATCATCATCGACACGCCCCCTGCCCTGTCCTACGTCACCATCAACGCCATGATGGCGGCCGACGGCATCATCACGCCGCTGCCGCCCAACGCGCTGGACTTCGCGTCCAGTGTCCAGTTCTGGGACTTGTTTTACGACCTGACCAAAGAGCTGGTCGCGCGCGGCAAGACCAAGCGTTTCGAGTTTGTCGACGTGTTGCTGGCCAAGGTGGACGCGGGCGACATCGCGACCAATGTGGTGCGGGAATGGATCAGCGCGGCCTATGGTTCGAAAGTGCTGCCGATCGAGATCCCGAAGACGGCGACAGCCGCGTCGGCCAGCGCCGAGTTTGGTTCGATCTACGACATGAAGCCCGGCTCGGCCAGCAGCCGGACGATCAAGCGGGCGATGGATGCTTACGACCAGTTCGTTGAAATCGTGGAGGCGCAGATGGTCAGCGCCTGGTTGAGGCAGGCGCCCGAGACCGAGGCAACACCATGAGCAAGCTCACTGACAAGGCCAGACGCATCAGCTTCGACGATGTTGACGACGCGCCGCAGCCCGGCCCAATCGACGACCGGCCACGCACGGCGATTGGCGCGATCACGGCATCGCTGGCCTTGGGCCGGGGTGTGGAGGCCGAGAACCGCGCGCTGAAGGAAAAGCTGCAGCAGTTCGAAGATGTCACCGTGGTCGAGTTCATCGACCCCAAGCGCATCCGTTCCAGCCGGTTTGCGAACCGGCACGAGTTGTCGTTCCTGAGCGTGGAGTTTGCCGGGCTGAAGGCCGAGATCGCGTCGGCTGGCCGCAACGTGCAACCGATCAAGGTGCGCCGGCTGCTGCCCAAGCCAGATAGCGACAACGCCAGTGATGTGGGCGCGAGCCCCACTGCGCTGTACGAGATTGCGTTCGGGCATCGCCGGCACCGCGCCTGCCTGGAACTGGGCATTCCGGTGGCGGCAATCGTGGAGGACATGAACGACGCCGAACTGTTCGCCGAGATGGAGCGCGAGAACCGCGAGCGGCAGAACTTGTCGCCATGGGAGCAGGGCGTGATGTACAAGCGCGCGCTCGACGAAGGCTTGTTCCCGTCGCTGCGCAAGTTGGCGGCCGTCATTGGGGTGCAGGCCGGCAACGTCAGCACGGCGATCCAGCTGGCTGCGTTGCCTGAATACGTGGTGGCTGCTTTCCCCAGCCCCTTGAGCTTGCAATTTCGCTGGGCGGCTGCGTTGAAGGCGGTCATCGACCAGAACCCGGAGGGCGTTCTGGCGGTGGCCAAAGACCTTTCTTCGCTGGAGCCCAAACTGGCTGCCAAGACCGTGCTCGACCGCTTGTTGGGGGCTGAGATGGTAGCGGTGCGAGCCGCCCCGGTGCCGTTGATGGCCAGAGGCGTGGCCGTGGGCAGCTGGGAGAAAGACAAACGGGGCAACCTGGCCATTCAGATCCGCCGGGGCGGCTTGGATGATGCGGGCGAAAAGCGTTTGCTGAAAGTCTTGCAGCAGTTGCTGGATTGAGGCTCGGCGTTTTCTCCTGATTCTGCTCAGGCAGTGCACCGATAGGCGCTGGTATCAGTTGTCTTTTGGCGCACCTATCGGCCACCCCCGCAGTTTGTTCTGGCCGTGAGGGTGTGGCGGAGATGGCGGGGCGGGGCAGGGGAGGGCGCAGGGATCGGCGGCGGGGTGCGCTTGGCCGGCTCTGCCTCCACAAGTGGCCGTGCGGGGTTTCTGGCGCGATCTGGCATGGACTGGTGACCGGTGTTCTACCGTAGAACACCATCGTAGGCGTAGCGTGCTGCGGGGTAGGAAAGCGGTGCCGTTCTACGGTAGAACACCTCAGGCGGTCGGCTGACTGATCGACCTGGCCGGGTAAAGTGGGGCGGCCTTGCACCCGCGGCGATTCTTGATTGATCAATGGCGCTGGCCGAACTGAAGTGCTGGTTTCAGCCCGACCTCATGTCGTGCCGCGGCCATTCGGCCAGGTTGCGCTTGGGGTGTGGCGGTAAGTGGCGCGCGGCCAAAATTGGTTTGACAACAGCTCCGCCGCGGCCAGTGGTCTCAGCCGTCCAGCGCACGCCGCGCCCGGGACTTCAGTGCCCAGGTGTCGCAGGCGTGGTGCCGCCAGCGTTTGGTGGTGACGGTGTCTGTACCTGTGTCCGGGCCCGCTGTTGTGCGAGCTTGTCGTGCTCCGCTCGGGTGCTTGGTGCTGCCGGTCACGCTGCGTTGCGGGTAGCGCCTGGCCGGCGATCAGCGCCGCCGATTTGGCGCTGCGATTTCAGCGCTCCCTGATCCTGCCGTGCAGCCGCCGTAACAGCGCCTGAATGGCCAGCCGCCGCCACCACGAGACGTGGCGCTGGCCGTGATGCACACCGCGGTTCAGCAACAGGACTCCTGGCCGCAATGCCTAGCGTTGCCGACCGGTTCCTGATTCGCTCGTTTGCATGACGCTGCGATGGGCGGCACTGCGCTGGGCTTGTCAGCCGTTGAGCATGGAATTGGGGGGGGCAACGGAGGGCGCTGATACACCCAGCTTGTGTCGCTCCCGTGCAGGGGCGGGAAGGGCAGGGCAACTGTGTGTCGTGTTGGTCGCCACGCCTGCCGTTGCATCGTCGCCTACGGCAATGGATCGTCAAGTTGCGCTCGTTTGCCGACGCAGGGGCGGGCGCCACCAGTGTTGGAGTGGCTGCCGCAATTCAAGCCGCCGGCCGCGCCAGCGGCTGTTGCGACTGGCATTGCGTTGGCCGCCAAGGTGCGCAGTACCTGGTGCGGTGTGGTGTACGGCGTCAGCGCGACCAATGGGCCGAGATCTTTGAAGCCCGCAATGCCGACGGCCATGCACTACTTGGAGACTGGGCGTGGCTCCGGCGGCCGCGCCCATCACGCTTGCCATGTCGCAAGTACCTGTCGCCATTGGGCTTGCGCTTGTCTCGAATGGGTTGATCGGGATTTGATGAATAATTTTTAACCTCAGATAATTACAGTTATCTGATGAATACTTGGCTGACAAATGGCGGTTGACATGCAGAGCTCGCGCGGTAGCTGGCCGCGCAGCGCTGCTGACCGCCCGGTATGGCTTGGCGCGGCACAAGTGCACATCGGGCAGCCAGGACAACCAGGACAACCAGGCGAGCCTGATCGACAACGGAACTCACCGCGCTAGACGACCTCGGGCGGTGTCATCAGCACGCGCCGGTACCGTGCCAGCGCCGCCGTGTCGCTCAGCCCCATCCATTCAGCCACGCGCTCGGGCGGGGTGCCGCGCTTGAGCTGCCGCAGCGCAAAGGTGTGCCGCAGCTTGAAGCTGCCACCTTCGGTGTCTTGCAGCCCGGCATCGGTCAGCACCGACTTGGCCGCCATGTACTGCGCCACCTTGCCCCAAGGCCGGCCGCTGCTGGTCGCCGGAAACAGCATCGGCCCCGCCATCTGTATCGTCTGCCGCGCGTCCAGCCAGCTGCGCAGCAACTTGCCAGCCCAGGGCGCAATGGGGGCCTCGCGCGCTGGCGCTCCACCATGCGCTGGCAGGCTGATTTTCCAAGGCAGCAGCCCAGCCGGGCCGGCCCGGGCCACCACGGCGTCCAAGCGGGCGAGACGGATGTCACCGGGGGTCAGCCCGGCCCCGAGCTGCAGGCCGACCGACGAGCGATTGCGCAAGGCCTGCCAGGGCTGAGCGATGGCAGCGGCGGGGGGCTGCGGCCCAGCCGGATCGAGCAGCCAATCCACCAGCCGCCGGGCTTCATCGGCGCGCAGGTGCTCGGGCAAGGGCGTCTTGTCGTTGGCATTGGCGTAACGCCATTCGGGGCGCGAGACCAGCAAACGCTGCGCCGACTCATTGCGGGGCAGGTTCTGGGTGCGGGCGTGGTGGGCCAGCACCTCGTCGACGAGCATCAGCAGACGCCAGGCGTGGCGGGGCGTCAGGTCCTCGGTGCCGCCGCGCGACAGCAGGAAGGCTTCCAGGTCGGCCGCTGGCAAGGTGTTCAGCACCAGACCGTGGCCGCTGCACCAGGCGGTGAGGGCGCCCCACATGCTGCGGTATACCGCCACCGACGACCTTTCGCGAAGATCGCCGCGCTCACCACGCCACAGCACCCAGGCCTCGAAAGCGTCAAGGTAGGCCTTGGGGCCGGCGGGGGGCGAGGAGTCGAAGAGGTCTAAGTTGGTTGCCGGCATGACAGGGTGGGACGAAGGTGATGCCGGGCACTGTATCGCCAGGACTGTTTTTCCGGCCCCGGGGCAGGGGACTTCCTGCGGCGGCGGTCAACCCGGCGAGCCGTTAAGCCCGCGTAGAAATGAACTAACAGCTGGATTTGGACTCAACACCAAGAAATTTCGGCATTGATTCTCGAAAAGGTGCCGTTAGTTCACACACGCCGGTGCGGCAAGCGGTTCTCTAGACGCAGCTCAGACTTCGAGCCGCCTCTCAGTCGGTCATCACCCAGCCCGGCCGATGCGCAAAAAAACGGCCTGCCGAATCAACGGCAGGCCTCGCGCATTGCAAAACTGTCAGCGTAAAGTACGCGCAAACAAGCTGAACAACCGCTCCCAATGCCGCTCGGCCGCCGCCTGGTCGTAAATACCAGCGCGCAACGGGAATACAAAGCCGTGCTCCACCCCGGGATACCACTCGATGCGGTGCGGTTTGCCAGCAGCTTCCAGCATCGTCCCCAAAGCTTCGATGTCGGCAGGTGGCGCCCACTTGTCGATCTCGGCGCAGGCGAAATAGCTTTCGCACTGCAGCTGTTGCACCACGCGGTGCGGCGAATCGGGCTTGTCAGTCGCCATGTTGGCGCCATGGATCGACGCGATGGCGCGAAACCGCTCAGGAAACGCGGCCGCCGCCCACACCACGAAGGGCCCGCTCATGCAGTAACCCAGCGCGGCGATCCGCGTTGCATCGGCGGCGGGCAGGGCGTCGACATAGTCGAGCATGGCCCGGGTGTCGCAGGCCGTTGTCTTGGCGTCCAGCGCGCCCATCAACGCGAACATGCGGGCCATCGCCGGCGCGCTGCGTTCGACCAGCCAAAAGTCGGCTGACTCGCGGTAGTACAGGTTGGGCAGCACCACGCAATAGCCCACGGCCGCGATGCGTCGCGCCATCTGGTGCAGTTCCTCGCGTTTGCCCGGTGCGTCCATGTAGAACAGCACGACCGGGTGCGGCCCGCCTTCTTCGGGGTGCACCACGAAGCTGTTCATCGTGCCGTCGGCGGTGGGGATGTCCAGGTGCTGTTCAATCATGGTTGAGGTGTCTCGTGGCAGGGTGGGACAAAGGCGTCGAACGCCGGGGAAAGGTATTTAGACAAGCCGACTTCAGGGCCGCTCAATCGCGGAACGAGGTCGGTGTCGCGGCCTCCAGCCGCTTCAGAAAACCGCGCCATTCGCGCGCGTTCGGGTCGGGCTGGCCGGGCAAGCGCTTGCTGTCGCCGCTTTCGTACTGCCGCGCCGTCCGCTCGCAAACCTCGTGCGGAACCGGATGCACCGGCTGGCCAGTGGCCTGGATCGCCAGCTGCACCTGGCAGGCGCGCTCCAGGTTGTGCATCAGGATGAAGGCTTCGGCCACGCTGCGGCCCAGCGTCACCAGGCCGTGGTTGCGCAGGATCAGCGCCCGCGCGGTCGGCCCCAGGTCGGCCACCAGGCGTTCACGCTCGGCGTGGTCGAGCGCAATGCCTTCGAACGCGTGGTAGTTCACCCGCTGGTAGAACTGCAGCGCCCACTGGTTGCAGGGTTGCAGCCCACCGGCCAGCGACGACACCGCCACGCCCGCCACCGTGTGGGTGTGCAGCACGCAGACCGCGTCGTGGCGCGCTGCATGCACAGCGCTGTGCATGGTGAAACCGGCCGGGTTCACGTCGTGCGGCGAGTCGCCCTGGATGCGGCCGTCCCTGTCGATCTTGACCAGCGACGAGGCCGTGATGTCGCGAAACAGCACGCCGAAGGGGTTGATCAAGAACTGCCCCTCCTGGCCTGGCAGCCGGGCCGAGATGTGGGTGTAGATGCTGTCGTCCATGCCATACAGCGCGACCAGCCGGTAGGCCGCGGCCAGGTCTTGGCGCAACTGCCGCTCGGCATCGCTGATGGTGGTCTGCTGGCGGTTCTGGAAGGCGGTCTGCATGGGGATGATTCCTTCCGGGGGTGTTTTGATGGCCGAGGTGGGCTGAGAGCAAGGCACGGCGCCGGTCGTGTCTGGCGAAAATGCCGCGAGATGGTAGCGGCCACCTGGTCGAGCGCCTGTCACGTTGGCGGGTTCGGCTGCCGTCGTGCAGGGCGACGGCAGCCCCGGCAGCAATCTGTAAGAAACTCGGTTGGATCGAGAAGGGCGGGGCAACCTGCCGGGCCCGCCGGGCCCCGAGAACTGAAAGCACGGGATGCGTCTGGACAAGCGTTGGTGGTTGGTGATCGTGTTGGTGCTGCTGATCGCCGCGTTCTACGCCTTCGACCTCGGCCGCTTGCTGAGCCTGGCCGCCATCAAGGCCCGCCAAACCGACCTGGAGGCTTGGCGGGCCGCGCAGCCGCTGGTCGCCGCGCTGGTCTACTTCCTCGCCTACGTGGCCGTCACCGCGCTGTCGCTGCCTGGCGCGACCGTGATGACGCTGGCCGGCGGCGCCATCTTCGGCCTCGGCTGGGGTCTGCTGATCGTCTCGTTTGCATCGACTATCGGCGCCACGCTGGCCTTTCTGGCGGCACGCTGGCTGCTGGGCGATTGGGTCCGGGCACGGTTCGGTGAGCGCATGGCCGCGGTCAATGCCGGCATGGCCCGCGACGGCGGTTTCTACCTGTTCACGCTGCGCCTGGTGCCGGTGCTGCCGTTTTTCCTGATCAACCTGGTGATGGGCCTGACCACCATCCGCCCGCTGACTTTTTATGCGGTCAGCCAGGTCGGCATGCTGGCCGGCACGCTGGTCTACGTCAACGCCGGCACCCAGCTGGCGCGCATCGATTCCCTAGCGGGCATCGTCTCGCCCGGCCTGCTGGGCTCGCTGCTGCTGCTGGGGCTGTTTCCGCTGGCCGCGTGCAAGCTGATCGACGCCCTGCGCTCGCGCCAGGTCTATGCCGGCTACCCCAGGCCCAAGACCTTCGACCGCAACCTGGTGGTGATCGGCGCCGGCTCGGCCGGGCTGGTCACCGCCTACATCGCCGCGGCCGTGAAGGCCCGGGTCACGTTGGTCGAGGCGCACAGCTTGGGCGGTGATTGCCTGAACACCGGCTGCGTGCCGTCCAAGGCGCTGATCCGCTCGGCACGGTTCCTGTCGCACATCAAACGGTCGGCCGAGTTCGGCATCCGCTCGGCCACGGCCGAGGTCGACTTCGCCGAGGTGATGCAACGGGTGCAGCGGGTGATCGCGCAAATCGCACCCCACGACTCGGTCGAACGCTACACCGCCCTGGGGGTCGACGTGGTCATGGGCCGGGCGCGCATCGTGACACCCTGGCAGGTCGAGATCACCCGGCCCGACGGCAGCGTGCAGCGGCTGAGCACCCGGGCCATCGTCATCGCCGCCGGCGCCCGGCCCTTGGTGCCAGCCATCCCCGGCATCGAGCATGTCCAGGTGCTGACATCCGACAATGTCTGGCAATTACGCGAGCGGCCCGGCCGGCTGCTGGTGCTGGGCGGCGGGCCGATCAGCAGCGAGCTGGCCCAGGCCTTTGCCCGCCTGGGCTGCCAGGTCACCCAGGTCGAGATGGCACCGCGTTTGCTGATGCGCGAAGACCCTGATGTGTCGGCATTGGTCACCGAGCGCTTCCGCGCCGAGGGCATCACCGTGCTGTTGGGCCACAAGGCCGAGCGCTTTGAGCGGGTCGACGGCCAGCAGCAGCTGGTGGCCAGCCACCCGGGCGGCGAGCTGCACATCGCGTTCGACGCCGTGCTGGTGGCGGTGGGCCGGGTGGCCAACCTGCAGGGCTACGGCCTGCAAGAGCTGGGCGTCACCAGCGACCACACGGTCGAGACCAACGGCTATCTGCAGACCAATTTCCCCAACATCTACGCCGCCGGCGACGTGGCCGGGCCCTACCAGTTCACCCATGTGGCCGCTCACCAGGCCTGGTATGCGGCGGTCAACGCGCTGTTTCACCCGTTCAAGAAGTTCAGCGCCGACTACCGCGTGATCCCCAGCGCCACTTTCGTCGAACCCGAGGTGGCGCGGGTCGGCCTCAACGAGCTTGAAGCCCAGCAGCAGAAGGTCGCGCACGAGGTCACCACCTACGGCATCGCCGACCTCGACCGCGCCATTGCCGACAGCGAGGCCCATGGTTTCGTCAAAGTGCTCACCGTGCCTGGCAAAGACCGCATCCTCGGCGTGACCATCGTCGGTGCCCATGCCGGCGACCTGCTGGCCGAGTACGTGCTGGCGATGAAACACGGCATCGGGCTGAACAAGATCCTCGGCACCATCCACACCTACCCCACGCTGGCCGAGGCCAACAAGTACGTGGCCGGCGAGTGGAAGCGCGCGCATGCGCCACAGAAGCTTCTGCAGTGGGTTGGGCGGTACCACGCATGGGAGCGGGCA
>JAYVDE010000337.1:0-5027 GCA_043749575.1 Burkholderiaceae bacterium
CCTGCACCGGATCGGGCGGCGTCGGGTTCAGCCAGGTCTGGAACATCGTCGACGCGGTCATCAGCAGCGGCAGGATGAAAAACGGGTCTTTGGTCGACAGGTCGTGGATCCAGCCGATCCAGGGCGCGTTGCGCATCTCCACCGTTGACAACAGCACCCAGTACAGCGCGATGAAGAACGGCATCTGCACGAAGATCGGCAGGCAGCCGCCCAGCGGGTTGACCTTCTCCTCGCGGTAGATGCGCATCATCTCTTGCTGCATCTGCTGCGGCTTGTCCTTGTAGCGCTCGCGCATCTCCATCACCTTGGGGTTGACGGCCTTCATCTTGGCCATCGACTTGTAGGCGTGCGCGTTCAGCGCATAAAACGCGATCTTCAGCAGCACCACCAAAGCGACGATGGCCCAGCCCCAATTGCCCAGGATGCCGTGCAGTTGGTCGAGCAGCCAGTACAGCGGCTTGGACAGGATGGTCAACCAGCCGTAGTCCTTGACCAGGTCGAGCCCGGGTGCCAGCGCCTCGAGCTGCTTTTCTTCCTGCGGGCCGGCGAACAGCACGGCCTCGTGGGTCTTGCTGGCGCCGGGCGCCACTTCACCGAGCGGCAGCACCATCGAGATGGCGTAGAGGTTGTCGCTGACCTTGCTGGTGCTGAAGGCCCGCTGCGAGGGGGTCGTCGACAACCAGGCACTGGCGAAGTAGTGCTGGACCATCGCCACCCAGCCGCTGTCAGACGCCTTGTCGTGTTCGGCCTTGCCTTTTTCAATGTCCTTGAAATCGATCTTGTGGAACTTGCTGAGCTCGGTGTACATCGCCGGGCCGGTGAAGGTGGAGTAGAAGCTCGACTCACCCGGGGGCGGGTTGCCGTCGCGGGTGAGCTGCAGGTACAGCTGCGGCGACACCGCGGCGGCCGAGGCATTGCGCAGCTCGTGCTTGACGCCGATGGTGTACTGGCCGCGGTGGAAGGTGTAGGTCTTGACCAGCTTGACACCGCCGACCTCGGGCGACTCGAAGCTGATGCTCAGGTCCTTGACACCGTCTTTCAGCGTGCGTTCGCCCGGCTGGGCCTGCATCACGGTGAAATGGTTCGGCAAGCTGATGCCGGCCTGCGAGGTGACCAGGCCGGTTTGCGCCAGGTACACCCGGTGGGCCGACTGGTCAAACAGCACCACCCGCTGTTTCGGGTCGCTGGCGTCGCTGTACTTCAGCAGTTCAAGCCGGACCAGGTCGCCGCCCTTGCTGTCGAGCGTGGCCTTGAGCACGTCGGTGCTGATCGTCAGCTTCTCGGTGGCGGTGGGCCCTGCCGCAGCCACTGCCGGCAGGGCCGGTGCGCCTGCCGCGTTGCTGCCGGCCGCCACGGGCAAGCCAGCAGGCAGCACGGCCGACGCGCCCGGCGCGGCCCCCGCGGTGGCCACGGCCTTGACCGGCGCCGGGGCGAACATCGACGGATGGCCGTTGTGCTTGTTCCAGGCGTCCCACAGCAGGACGAGCGAGACGGAGAACACCACCCAGAGGATGGTGCGGCGCATGTCGGTCATGGGCGAGTCTTCGAAGAGAGCAATCGGGTGAACAGGGCCGGCGGTGCAGCGGGCACGGCATCAAGGCCGCCGTCACACCCCGGATGGCAACGCAAGATGCGCGCAGCCGCCAGGTAAGTGCCGGCCGCAGCGCCATGCTGCTGCAGGGCCGACATGGCATAGGCCGAGCAAGTGGGCTCGAACCGGCAGGCATTGCCCAGCCAGGGTTTGAGGAAAAAACGGTAGCCCCGCACCGCGCCAATCAGCAGCGTGCGGGGCAAGGCTGCCAGGGTGTCGGGCCAGGCCATCGTGCGCCAGCCGCTCAGCGCCGTGCCGCTGCGCGCTGCAGCAATTGCGTCAGTTCATCGCCCGCCGCCTGGCGCAGGGGCTCAGACCCCGGGCTGATGAACTGCTGGCGATCAAACGGCGCTTTCAGGCGCAGCACCCACAAGCCCGGCGCCAGGCTGTCAGCCTGGGCTGCCATCACCGTGCGCATCTGCCGCTTCAGCAGGCTGCGGGTAACCGAGCGCTTGGCGTGACGCTTGGGCACCACCAGGCCCAGCCAGCAGCCGGTGGGCAAGGCTTCAACCGCCTTGCCCGAGACCAAAACGCCAGACTCATCCACAAGCGGTGGGCAACTGGGTGCATCACCTGTGGATAACTCGGCCTTGGCCTGCATCCGTAGCTGTGCTGCAGACGGACTGGGGCCCGCCGACAGGTGGTGTACGGCGAAGTGAGTACTACGCGAGCGCGGCACCACCGCCAGCACCCGCTGGAAGTCGGTCGAACGCAACAGACGAGCGACCATGGTCGGGCGTGTGGGCAGCGGGCTGCGCAACGATGGAGGGCTGGGCAGGCCGACGACCGTCGGGCCTGCAGCGCCGATCAGACCTGCGACAGGCGCTTGCGGCCTTTGGCGCGGCGGGCGGCGATCACGGCGCGGCCGCCCCGGGTCTTCATGCGCACGAGAAAACCGTGCGTACGGGCACGGCGGGTCTTGGAAGGCTGGTAGGTGCGCTTCATGGTCTTTTCCTGGAAAGGGGCTCCCCGGGCTTGCATGGCGTGACCACTGGGTCACCGGTGGCGGGTGTTTGCAGGGCCGATCACATTCGATGGCACTGCTTGCACCTGCGCTGCCCGGATTGCGGCACGCCTGCTGCACTTGGCCGAAATTGAAGCTTGCAACACCTCTGCTGGCCCCGAACAAGGGCCCCAAATGCCCCCGAATCTGTCCGGTTTGATCCGGACCGAAGGCGTGGTGTCGCGCTGGCTTTTCGGCCTTGTGCGTTGGGGAAACCCACTATTAGAGCAAAAACTCGCTTTGCGGTCAAACACTTGCACCACCAAGCCTTGCCAGGCGGGGAAACGGCCGGGGTATCGCCGGGATATCGCCGGCGCCCCGCCGGGGTCCCGCCGGGGCATGACCCGGCCACCCTGGTCTGTGGATAACTGTCTCGCCACGGGCCGACAGGCCTACAATACGGCCGCTCTCAGAACAACTTGTCCACAATGAGCCCAGACCTCTGGCAGCGCGGTTGCGACCAGCTCGCGACCGAACTGTCCGAACAGCAGTTCAACACCTGGATCCGTGCCTTGCCCCCCGCCGACCTGCGTGACGACGGCGCGGCAGGTGTGGTGGCCCAGGTGCGCGTGCCGAACCGCTTCAAGCTCGACTGGATCCGCTCGCAGTACGCCGGCCGGATCGAAGGCATCCTCACTGAACTGGCCGGCGTGGCCGTGCGGCTCGAATTGACGCTGGCCGCACGCGACCTGGCGCCGACCGGCGCATACCCCACCACGTTACCCAGTACGCTGCCCGCCACCGCTAGCGGCCCACTGCGCGCCGCAGCACTGCTGAACGGCCAGGCCATGGCACCGTCGGCCAGCGTGCGCCCCGGCAATGGCGGCGGCAATGGCGGCGGCTACGCGGCAGCCTATCCCGGCCGGCCGGTGGGCGCAGCGCCCGGGCCGGGCTACCACCTGCCGCCAGCGGCCAACAGCCACAAGCTGAACACTGCGCTGACCTTCGACACCCTGGTAGCAGGCCGTGCCAACCAGATGGCCCGCACCGCCGCGCTGCACGTGGCCGGCGCGCCGGGCGTGATGTACAACCCGCTGTTCATCTACGGTGGCGTGGGTCTGGGCAAGACCCATTTGATCCATGCGGTAGGCAACGCGCTGCTGCAAGACAAACCGAACGCCCGCGTGCTGTACCTGCATGCCGAGCAGTTCATCAGCGACGTGGTCAAAAACTACCAGCGCAAGACCTTCGACGAATTGAAGGCGAAGTACCACAACCTCGATCTGCTGCTGATCGACGACGTGCAGTTCTTCGCCGGCAAGGAACGCACGCAAGAAGAGTTCTTCAACGCCTTCGAGGCGCTGTTGGCCAAGCGCGCGCACATCATCATGACCAGCGACACCTACCCCAAGGGGCTGGTGGACATCGACACCCGGTTGACCAGCCGCTTCGAGGCCGGCCTGACCGTGGCGATCGAACCACCCGAGCTGGAGATGCGTGTCGCCATCCTGATGCGCAAAGCGCTGGCCGAGGGCACCGAGATGCCCGAGGACGTCGCCTTCTTCGTCGCCAAGAACGTGCGCGCCAACGTGCGCGAGCTGGAAGGCGCGCTGCGCAAGGTGCTGGCCTACAGCCGCTTCAGCCACAAGGACATCAACATCGGATTGGCCCGCGAGGCGCTGAAAGACCTGCTGAGCATCCAGAACCGGCAGATCAGCGTCGAGAACATCCAGAAAACAGTGGCCGATTTCTACAAGATCAAGATCGCCGACATGTACAGCAAGAAGCGCCCGGCCAGCATTGCCAAGCCGCGCCAGATCGCGATGTACCTGGCCAAAGAGATGACCCAGAAGAGCCTGCCTGAGATCGGTGAGCTCTTTGGCGGCCGCGACCACACGACGGTGCTGCACGCCGTGCGCAAGATCGGTGGCGACCGGCAGAAAGACAGCGAACTGAACCAGCAGCTGCACGTGCTGGAACAGACGCTCAAAGGCTGAGGCCGTTGGTCGATCTGTCAAGGCACAGCGTTGTGGACAAGTTTTGCACAAGCACCCAGTCATCCACAGGCTGCGCGCCTGGACAAAAGTTGTTGTCTGTAACCGTTCAAGCTCCGGGGTGTCGGCCCACAGGGTTGCGCCGTGGCTAAAGCCTTGAAAACACAAGCGAAAATAGCCTTGTTCACAGTTTGCCCTGCTCTCTACTAGAACTACTAAGTTCAAAGAGGAAGACATGATTGTTCTAAAAGCACCGCAACAAAAACTGCTCGAGGCGCTGCAAAGCGTTGCCGGCATCGTTGAACGCCGCCACACGCTGCCGATCCTGGCCAACGTGTTGCTGCGCAAAACCGACGACAACATCGAGTTCACGACCAGTGACCTGGAGATCCAGGTGCGCACCAGCGCCGCACTGGGCGGCGATGAGGGCAACTTCTCGACCACTGTGGGCGCCCGCAAGCTGATCGACATCCTGCGCAGCCTGCCGGTCGACCAGGTG
>JAYVDE010000338.1:0-5010 GCA_043749575.1 Burkholderiaceae bacterium
GCGTTGACCATCACCTGATCGAAGAAGGCATCGACCGGGGTCTTCAGCGCCGCGAGCGCTTGTAGCGACGCGGTGTAATCTCCGGCGTCGAAGGCGGCATCGGAGACCGGTGCCAGCGCCGCCAGGGCGGCGTGCAAGGCACGCTCGGCCGGCTCGACCAGCCGCGTGGTGTCGACCGCAGCGCCGCCCGCTTCGCTCTTCTTCAGGATATTGCCCACCCGCTTGTTGGCCGCGGCCAGCGACGCGGCCTCGGGCAGCGCGGCAAAGGCGCGCACGGCGGCCAAACGGCGCGGCACGTCGCCCAGGCGTTCTGGCCGCAGCGCCAGCACCGCATCGACCTCTTGCGCGCTGAAGCCCTGCTCGCGCAGCGAGACCGCCAGCCGGTCGGTGAAGAAGCCCAGCAGCGGCTCCAGCACCGCCACCGACTTGTGTTCGTCGGCGAAGCTGGTTTGGGCGGCAGCGATCAGCGCGGGCAGCGCCAGCGGCAAGTTCTTCTCGACCAGGATGCGGATCACGCCCAGCGCGTGGCGGCGCAGCGCAAACGGGTCTTTGTCGCCGGTGGGCACTGCGCCAATGCCGAACAGGCCGACCAGGGTTTCCAGCTTGTCGGCCAGCGCCAGCACGCATCCGGTGTGGTTACGCGGCAGCGCGTCGCCGGCAAAGCGCGGTTTGTAGTGGTCCTCAATCGCGATGGCCACGCCGTCGCGCAGGCCCTCGTGGCGGGCGTAGTAGCCGCCCATCGTGCCCTGCAGCTCGGGAAACTCACCGACCATGTCGGTCAGCAAGTCGGTCTTGGCCAGCCGCGCGGCCTGCTGCACCTTGCTGTCAAGCACGTCGAAGCTGTCCTTGGCCTCAACCGTGTACGGCAGGGTGGCGCTGCGCAACTGGTTGACGATGGCGTGGGCTATGGCGCGCACCCGCTCGGCGCGGTCACCCTGGCTGCCCAGCTTGCCGTGGTAGACCACTTTGGCCAGCCCGGCCACACGGGATTCGAGCGTCTTCTTGCGGTCTTGATCGAAGAAGAACTTGGCATCGGCCAGGCGTGGGCGCACCACCCGCTCGTTGCCGCCGACCACCGCGCTGGGGTCGGCCGGCGAGATGTTGCTGACGACCAGAAACTGGTGGGTCAGCTTGCCAGCGGCGTCGAGCAGCGGAAAGTATTTCTGGTTGGCCTTCATCGTCAGGATCAGGCATTCGGCGGGCACCGCCAGAAACTCGGGCTCGAAGCGGCACAGCAGCACCTTGGGGCGCTCGACCAGCGCGGTCACCTCGTCGAGCAGGGCATCGTCGTCGATGGCGTGCAGCCCCTGGCCCAAAGGCTCGGCGGTGGCCGCCACGGTGACGAGCTGGCGCACGATCTCGGCGCGGCGCTCGGCAAAGCTGGCGATCACCGCGCCCTGTTCGGCCAGTTGCGCGGCGTAATGGTCGGCGTCCTGCAGCACCAGCGGGCTGACGCTCGCCTCAAAGCGGTGACCGTGGGTCGAGCGGCCGGCCTGCAGGCCCAGCGCTGTCACCGGCACCACGTCGGCACCGTGCAGCGCCACCAGGCCGTGGGCCGGGCGCACAAAGTGCACGGTGGTCCAGCCCGGGCGCAAACCAGCCGCGGTGCCTGTTTCGAGCTGGTAGCTCATCAGCTTGGGAATCGGCAGCTTGGCCAGCGCATCGGCCAACGCCTTCTGCAGGCCTTCGGTCAGCGTGGCGCCGGCCACCCGGCTGTCGAGGAACAGCGCCTCGGCCTTGCCGTCGGCTGCGCGCTGAAGGCCCGCCACGGCCGAGGCGTCGGCACCCAGCGCGGCCAGCTTCTTCAGCAGCGCCGGGGTCGGCTGGCCATCGGCCGTCAAGGCCACGGCCACCGGCATCAGTTTCTGTTGCACCGAGCGGTCGGCGGCTTTGGCGGCCACGGCCGTGATGTGCGCAGCCAGCCGGCGCGGCGACGCATACGGCGTGACCACCGCGCCGTCGCCCACCAAGCCCTGTGATCTGAGCCCGGCAGCCAGGCCGCTGGCAAACGCCTCGCCCAGCTTTTTCAGCGCCTTGGGTGGCAGTTCTTCGACAAACAGTTCGACCAGCAGGTTCTTCATGTCCGCGCTCATGGCTCAGGCTGCTTTCTTCAGTGCGATCTGCGCCAGCACGTCATCGGCCCAATCCTTCGGTGCCATCGGGAAGCCCAGCCGGGCGCGGCTGTCGAGGTAGGCCTGCGCCACGGCGCGCGCCAGGTTGCGGATGCGCCCGATGTAGGCCGCGCGCTCGGTCACGCTGATCGCGCCGCGGGCATCCAGCAGGTTGAAGCTGTGGCCGGCTTTGAGCAACTGCTCGTAGGCGGGCAGGGCCAGTTGCTGGGTCATCAGGTGCTTCGATTGCCGCTCGTGCGCGGCAAAGGCCTGCAGCAGGAAGTCGACGTCGCTGTGCTCGAAGTTGTAGCTGCTTTGTTCGACCTCGTTCTGGTGGAACACGTCGCCGTAGGTCAGCCCGGGTGCGTATTCGAGGTCGTAGACCTTGTCCACGCCCTGCAAATACATCGCCAGGCGCTCCAGGCCGTAGGTGATCTCGCCGGTGATCGGCTTGCAGTCGATGCCACCGACTTGCTGGAAGTAAGTGAACTGGGTCACTTCCATGCCGTTGAGCCAGACCTCCCAGCCCAGGCCCCAGCAGCCCAGCGTGGGGTTTTCCCAATCGTCTTCGACGAAGCGGATGTCGTTTTGCTTCAGGTCGAAGCCCACCGCTTCCAGTGAGCCGAGGTAGAGCTCCAGGATGTTGGCCGGGGCCGGTTTGAGCACCACCTGGTACTGGTAATAGTGCTGCAAGCGGTTGGGATTGTTGCCATAGCGGCCGTCCTTGGGCCGACGGCTGGGCTGCACGTAGCCGGCTTTCCAGGGCTCGGGGCCCAGTGCCCGCAGGAAGGTGGCGGTGTGGCTGGTGCCTGCGCCCACTTCCATGTCGTAAGGCTGCAGCAGCGCGCAGCCCTGCTGGCCCCAGTAGTCTTGCAGGCGAAGGATCAGTTGCTGGAAATTGAGCATGGGGCAGCAGGGTGCAGGAGGGTGCAGCGGGCCGGGGTCGCCGCCGCAGCGGCGCGCCCACGCCCGGCGGATCGAGGCGATGCAAGCCACTGAGTTTAGCGGTCGCCCCCGACGGCGGCCCGGCCGGCCCGGGCCGCTGGTGCACCCGGCCAGGCCAGGCCCAGCGCGGCCAGCGCCCACAGCGGCCACAGTCCGGCGGCGCTGGCCCAGCGGGCAAACGGCGTCAGGCCTTCGCGGCCCTGCACGGTGGCTTCGAGCACGCCGACGCTGAACGGCGGCAGCAGCGCCGTCACCACGCCGCGGTGGTCGACCACCGCCGTGGCGCCGGTGTTGGTGGCGCGCAGCATCGGCCGCTGCAGTTCCAGCGTGCGCAGCCGCGTCACCAGCAAATGCTGCGGCACCGCGATGGTGTCACCGAACCAGCCGATGTTGCCGACGTTGGCCAGCACCGTGGGGGCGCTGGCTTCGTCGGTGAAGCGCCGTGCCAGCTCTTCGCCGAACAGGTCTTCGTAGCAGATGTTGGGCGCGACACGCTGGCCTGCGACGGCGAACGCCGGCGGGTGGGGCGGGCCGCGGTTGAAATCGCCCAGCGGGATGTTCATCAGCTCGGTGAACCAGCGGAACCCGGTCGGGATGAACTCGCCGAAGGGCACCAGGTGGGTCTTGTCGTAGCGGTAACCCGCCTCGGGTTGGCTGGCCGGCGTGGCGACGGTGGCCGGCGACAGGCCGACGACCGAGTTGGTGTAGCCGCGCTCGTAGCTGCCCAGTGGCACGCCGATCAGCGCCACCGGCCCACCCGGTCGGCCGAAGTGCTGCTGCAGCGCTGCCCAATAACCCGGCGCCAGCTCGGCCAGTTGATCGGGCAGCAGCGGCACGGCGGTTTCGGGGGCGACCACAAGATCGGCGCGTGCCGCCAGCAGCGCCCGGGACACCCAGTCCAGCGTGGCGGGCAGGTGCTCGGCGGCAAACTTCTCGTCCTGCGCCACGTTGGTCTGCAGCAGGGCGACGGTCAGGCTGCCGCTGGCGCGGGTGAAGTCGGGCGCGCCGCGCAGCAGGCCCCAGGCGGCGGGCAGCGCCAGCACCGCGATGGCCAGCACCAAGGGCACGGCGACCGCCCGGCCGCGCAGACCGCCGCCCGGCAGACGGCCATCGTGCCAGCCGCGAAACGCCAGCCCGACCGCCGCACCTGCCCAGGCCACCAGCGCGCCCAGGCCGTACACGCCCAGCCAGGGCGCCAACACCGCCAGCGGGCCGTCGACCTGGCTGTAACCGGTGGCCGCCCATGGAAAGCCGGTGAAGATCACCGCCCGCGCCAGCTCGGCCGCCAGCCAGGCGGCGGCAAAGCGGCTGGCATCGGCCAGCGGCCGCGCAGTGTGCCCTGGCGGCCGGCGCCCGCGCTGGCGTGCCACCCAGGCCATGCCCAGCGCCAGGTAGAGCGACAACGCGGCGCAGAGCAGCAGCACCGCCGCGGCGGCCAGCGGCGCGGCCAGGCCACCGTAGCGGTGCAAGCTGATATAGAGCCACCAGGTCGAGGCCAGCAGCCAGGCGCAGCCAAACGACCAACCCAGCGCGGCGGCTTGGCGCGGTGTGGCGCCGCCCACGGCGGCTGCCAGCAAGGCGATGGCCAGCAATGGCAAGGGCCAGGCGGCGCTGTCGACCATCGCCCAGGATTGCCCGGCGCCGGCCGCCGCCACCGCCAGAAGCCAGCACGGGTTCAAGCGGCGGGTGGTGGTGGTCGTGGCGGCCGCGGCTGGCGCCTGCCGCGCGCCGGCGCTCACCGTCAGGCGCGCGCGCCGGGCGCCGGGGGACCCTGGCGCGCCACCCGGAACCAGCGCACCGCGCCGCCGCGCGTCAACATCACCAAAAAGCGCAGGCCGCCGGCCTCGGTGGCTTCACCGCGGCGGGGCACATGGCCCAGTTCATGGGCGATCAGTCCGCCGATGGTGTCGAAATCGTCGACCGGCAGCGTGGTGCCAAAAATCTGGTTGACCGC
>JAYVDE010000339.1:0-4998 GCA_043749575.1 Burkholderiaceae bacterium
CTGCGGCGCGTCTTCCAGCCCGTCGGGCCGCATGCCGGTGATCAGCGGGCTTTGGCGGGCCAGGCCCAGCAGTTGGTTGCGGGCGGCCAACAGCGCGTCGTGGCCGGCACTGCTGCGGTCTTGCAGGCGGAAGTTGAAGCCGGTGGCGGTGCCCAGTTCGGGGATCGGCGGTGGGCTCAAGGGGAATACAAACGCATCGCGGATGGCCATGAAGGCGCCGAACGCCCGGCCGGCCAGCGCCTGCGACGAATGCTCGGCACCGCGGCGCTCGGACCAGTCTTTCAACGGCACGAACACCAGGCCCGAGTTCTGGCCCTGGCCCGAGAAGCTGAAACCCAGCACCGCGACCACCTGGTCGACCTCGGGCTGCTTCATGAAGAAGGCCTCGACCTGTTGCATCACCGCAGTGGTGCGGCCGATGGTGGCGCCCGGCGGCAGCTGCACGTTGACGATCAGGTAGCCCTGGTCTTCATTGGGCAAGAACGACGACGGCAGCCGGTTGTACATCCAGCCCACCGCCACCAACACCACGCCGAAGGCCAGCATCCAGCGCCCGGCATGGCGCAGCAGCCGGGCGGTCAGGCTTTCGTAGCCGTGGGTGGTGCGCTTGAAGCCACGGTTGAACAGGCCAAAGATGCCGCGCCGGGCATGGTGGCCGGCCGGGATGGGCTTCAAGAAGCTGGCGCACAGCGCCGGTGTCAGCGTCAGCGCCAGGAAGGCCGAGAACAGGATCGCCGAGACCATGGTGATCGAGAACTGGCGGTAGATCGCGCCGACCGCACCCGAGAAAAAGGCCATCGGCACAAACACGCTGACCAGCACCACGGTGATGCCGATCACCGCGCCGGTGATCTGGCCCATCGCCTTGCGGGTGGCCTCGCGCGGGCTCAAGCCCTCTTCGGCCATCAGCCGCTCAACGCTCTCGACCACCACGATCGCGTCGTCGACCAGGATGCCGATCGCCAGCACCATGCCGAACAGCGTGAGCACGTTGATCGAATAGCCCAGCACCAACAACAAGCTGAAGGTGCCCAGCAGCGCCACCGGCACCACGATGGTGGGGATCAGCGTGTAGCGCAGGTTCTGCAGGAAGACCAGCATCACCACGAAGACCAGCGCCATCGCCTCGACCAGCGTGACGACCACTTGCTGGATCGAGATGCGCACGAACTTGCTGCTGTCGTAGGGGATCGTGTAGCCCATGCCCGGCGGGAAAAACGCCTTCAGCTCGGCCATGCGGGCCTTCACCGCGTCGGCAGTGGCCAGCGCGTTGCCGCTGGGCGCCAGCTGCACCCCCAGGCCGGCGGCGGGCTGGCCGTTCAGCCGCTGGAAGCTGCCGTAACCCTGGCCGCCCAGCTCGATGCGGGCGACGTCGCGCAGCCGCACGGTCGAGCCATCGGCGCTGGCCCGCAGCACGACGGCGCCGAACTGCGCCACGTTGGCCAACTGGCCGTTGACGACGATGGTCGCCGACATCGGCTGGCCGGCCACACCCGGCACATCGCCCAGCGTGCCGGCCGAGACTTGCGCGTTCTGCGCCCGGATCGCGTTGTTGACGTCGGCCGGGCTCAGGCCGAACGAAACCAGTTTGGCCGGATCGATCCAGATCCGCATCGCCCGCTCGCTGCCGAACAGCTGGGCCTGGCCCACGCCACGGATGCGCTGCACCTCGGGCTGGATGTTGCGGGCGATGTAGTCGCCCAGCGCGACCGGGTCGTCGGCCGGGTTGGTGGAGGTGAGCGTGATGAACAGCAAAAAGTTCGAGCGCGCCTTGTCGATGCGCACACCAAACTGCACCACCGCGCTGGGCAGCCGCGGCGCGGCCCGGCTGATGCGGTTTTGCAGCTCGACCTGGGCCAAGTCGATGTTGGTGCCGGCCTCGAAGGTGGCGGTGATCGAGCCCGAGCCGTTGGCCTGCGAGATCGATTCGATGTAGATCATCCCGGGCGAGCCGTTGAGCTCTTGCTCCAGCACCGACAGCACGCTGTCTTCCAGCACCTGGGCCGACGCGCCCGGGTAGGCCACGCTGATGACGATCGACGGTGGCGCCACCGTGGGGTATTGCGAGACCGGCAGTTTGCTGATCGCCGCGCCACCCAGCAGCACGATGAACAGCGAGATGACCCAGGCGAAGATCGGCCGGTCGATGAAAAATCCGGAGAGCATGCGGGTGCCTCCGGATCAGCGGCTGGCGGCCGGTGCGGGCGCGGCCGAAGCGGCCGAAGCGCCTGCGGCAGGCGCAGAGCCACCAGGCGCGGCCGGCGCCGATCCACCAGGCGCGGCCGCCGGGCTCTTGCCGGGGCCCGCCGGCGCAGCACCAGGCGGTGCCCACGGCACCGGGTTGACCGGCGCGCCAGGCATCATCTTCTGGAAGCCGTCGACGATCACCCGTTCACCGGCAGCCAAGCCGGCCGTCACCACCCAGTCAGTGCCCTGGCTGGCGCCCACCGTGATCTTGCGCGGTACCGGCTTGTTGTCGGCACCGACCACCAGCACGCTGTCGCCGCTGGCGCCGCGGGTCACCGCCTGCTGGGGCAGGCGGATGGCGTGGTCGGTGCTGGCCTGCACCAGCCGCACCTTGACGAACAAGCCGGGCAGCAGCAGGCCGCTCGGGTTGGGCAACTCGGCGCGCAGGTTGACCTGGCCGGTCGCCGCATCGACCGTCAGATCGGTGAACAGCAGCTTGGCCGGCAGCGGGTATTGCGTGCCGTCGTCCAGCACCACGCGCACCTCGCTGGCGGCGCCGCCCGCGCTGCGCTGGAGTTGCCCGGCGTCCAGCGCCCGGCGCAGGCGCAGCGCGTCGGCCGCCGGCTGGGTGAAGTTGACGTACAGCGGGTGGGTCTGCTGGATCACCGCCAGTTGGGTGGCGTCGCCCTGCCCGACCAGCGCGCCTTCGGTGACCAGCGCGCGGCCGATGCGCCCGGCAATCGGCGCCTTGATCGCCGCGTAGTCCAGGTTGATTTGGGCGATGAGCAGCGCGGCCTTGGTGGTCGCCAGGTCGGCTTGGCCTTGCCGGGCGGTGGTCTGCGTCAGCAGCATTTCCTGCGCGCTGATAGCCCGGGCGTCGGCCAGCGGCTGGTTGCGTTGCAGCTGGGCCTGGGCCTGGGCCAGCAGCGCCTCGGCGCGCGCCACCGCCGCCTCGGCGCTGGCCAGCGTGGCGCGGTAGACCGCGTCATCGAGCTGAAACAGCGGCTGGCCGGCCCGCACCAGCGCGCCCTCAGTGAACAGCCGCTGGGCCACGATGCCCGGCACCCGCGCCCGCACCTGGGCCACCCGCCAGGCTTCCAGCCGGCCGGGCAGCTCGGTGGTCAGCGCCACATTGCCGGGCTGCACCGTCACCACACCCACTGTGGCCGGCGGCATGCCCCCGGGCGGACCGCCCTTGGCCGGCCCGGCCGGGGGGCCGCAGGCGACCAACGCCCCCAACAACGATCCGAAGAACGAGGCCCGCAGACAACGGCGGACGGTACAAGGCAAGGCGGTCAGGAACGACATCGGTCACGGCAGGCTGGCAAGCCTCGGCAGGCAGGCCAAATAGCCCGACCGCAATGGTGTCATACCCGCAGCCGGGCCGAGGGCTGGTCGGCGCCGGGGTGGGTGACCGGGCCAGCAGCGGGCAAGTTGCCGCGGGCCAGGCCGCCGCCTGGGCCATGGCCCTGGTGTGAGCCATGGCCCAGGCGCTGGGCGCCGCAGTGTGCCAACCCCCTTGCGCCTTCTGCACGACGGGCATAGGCTGGCCCGGCCCAAGCCGCGCCCGCGCCGCGCCGGGTTTTCCGGTTGTGCGGCACCACACGAGCGCCCAACCCAAGGAGAAACGTTCATGCCCAGCCCACAACCCGCCGGCGCGCTGCAGGTGGCCGACATCCGCGCTTTGGCGCTGGTCGGCGCCGCCGCTGCCGGCAAGACCTGTTTGGCCGAGGCGCTGCTGCTGGCCAGCGGCGCCATCACCAGCGCCGGCAGCCTGGAGCGCGGCAGCACGGTGAGCGACTTCGACCCGCTGGAGCGGCGCTTGCAGCATTCACTGCACGCTGCGCTGCTGCACTGCCATTGGCAGGGCAGCCGCATCCACTTCATCGACACCCCCGGCGCCGCTGATTTTGTCGGCCACAGCCTGCCGGCGCTGGCGGCGGTGGAGACCGCAGCGGTGGTCATCAGCGCGGTCAACGGCATCGAGCCGATGGCCGTGCGGATGATGCAGCAGGCCGCCTCTCGGGGCCTCGACCGCCTGATCATCGTCAACAAGATCGACGCGCCGGGGGTCGACCTGGCCGGCTTGCTGGCGCAGATCCAGACCACCTTCGGCAAGGAATGCTTGGCCGTCAACCTGCCGCTGACTGACGCCCGCGGCACGGTGGGCGTGGTCGACTGCTTCTACCAGCGCAGCGGCAGCAGCGACTTCGGCCCGGTAGCGGCCGCGCACCGCGCGCTGGTCGAGCAGGTGGTCGAGGTCGACGCCGCGATGGTCGATCGCTACCTCGAAGACGGCGACATCGACGCCACCGAACTGCACGCACCGCTGGAGCAAGCCCTGCGCGAAGGCCATTTGGTGCCGGTGTGCTTTGTCTCGGCGCGCAGCGGCGCTGGCGTGACCGCGCTGCTCGACATCATCCACCGCTTGCTGCCGCACCCCGGCGAGGGCAATCCGCCGGCCTTCCTGAAGGGCGAGGGCGAGACCGCCCAGCCCTTGCAGGCCCGGCCCGACCCCCGCGGCCATGTGCTGGCCCATGTGTTCAAGGTCACGGTCGACCCCTATGTCGGCAAACTGGGCCTGGTACGGGTGCACCAGGGCACGCTGGCGCAGGGTGGCCAGCTCTACGTCGGCGACGGCCGCAAGCCCATCAAGGTGGCCCATGTCTATTTGCTGCAAGGCAAGACCGCGGTCGAGGTGCCGCGGGCGCTGCCGGGTGAGCTGTGCGCCATCGCCAAAGTCGACGAGCTGCACTTCGACGCCGTGCTGCACGACGCCGCCGAGGACGACCACCTGCACCTGGCGCCGCT
>JAYVDE010000340.1:0-4996 GCA_043749575.1 Burkholderiaceae bacterium
ATGCGCTGACCAGCGGCCGCCTGCACCATGCCTACCTGTTCACCGGCACCCGGGGGCATCGGCAAGACCACCGTCAGCCGCATCCTGGCCAAGAGCCTGAACTGCACCGGACCCGACGGCGCCGGCGGCGTCACCGCCCACCCCTGCGGCGTCTGCCAGGCCTGCACCGAGATCGATGCCGACCGCTTCATCGACTACATCGAGCTCGACGCTGCCAGCAACCGCAGCATCGACGAGATCCGCGAGTTGATCGAACGTGCGGCCTACAAGCCCAGCGTCGGCCGCTTCAAGGTCTTCATGATCGACGAGGCGCACCAGCTCACCAAAGACGCGTTCAACGCGCTGCTGAAGACGCTGGAAGAGCCGCCCGACTACCTGAAGTTCGTGCTGGCCACCACCGACCCCGAAAAGATGCTGCCCACGGTGCTGAGCCGCTGCCTGCAATTCAACCTGCGGCCGATGGCGCCCGAGGTGGTGCTGGAGCACCTGGCCCGGGTGCTGGCGGCCGAAGGCGTGGCCACCGATGCGGGCGCGCTGCGGCTGTTGTCGCGGGCGGCACGTGGCTCGATGCGCGACGCACTGTCGCTCACCGACCAGGCCATCGCCTACGGTGCCGGCAGCCTGGCCGAGGCGGGGGTGCGCGCGATGCTGGGCACGGTCGACCGCTCTCATGCCGCCACGCTGGTGCAGGCGCTGGCTGGGCGCGACGGTGTCGGCGTGCTGGCCACCGTTGACGCCTTGCGCCAGCTGGGCCTGTCACCGGCGGGCACGCTGGAGGAAATGGCCGCGCTGCTGCAGCAGATGGCGGTGGAGCAGGTGGTGCCCGGCGCGCTGGACGACGGCGACCCCGACACCGCCGGCGCCCGTGCGCTGGCCGCCGAGCTGGCGTCCGACGAGACCCAGTTGCTCTACAGCATCGTCGTGCACGGCCGCGCCGAGCTGAGCTTGCTGTCCGATGAATACGCCGCGCTGACCATGGTGCTGCTGCGCTTCTTGGCGTTCCCGCCGACCGGCAGCGCAGCTGCCGCTGCTGCACCGCGCGCCGCACCGCTGGTGGCCGCGCCGCGTGAGGCCCGCAGCACAGCACCGGCCCGGCCGACGGCAGCGCTGCGGCCGGCGCTGCCGTTGCCGACCAGCACGGCCGCTGCGCCGGCGCCGGTCAGCATGCTGCCAACGCCAACGCCAACGCCAACGCCAACGCCTGCACAGGCCCCGGCGACCTTGGCCCCGACGCCGGTCGTTCGGTTCAGTGCGCCGGCACCGGCGCGTGCGCTGTCGGTCCAGGAGCCGCCGCCCTGGCTGGACGAACAACTGCCCGACGACGAGCCGGTCGGCGCGGCGCCGAAGAGGTTCGCGGCTGAACGGGCTGAACTGGCTGCGCCTATTGACGGCCTGCCGCTGGCCCGGCCGGCCCCCGCCGCGCCAGCGCCGCTGCCGCTGCCCACCACGGCGCTGGGCGACCAGTGGGCGGCAGTGATCCGGCCGCTGGTGGCAGCCGGCAGCGTGGCCGCGCTGGTGCGCGAATTGGCCTTGCAGGCCGAGTTGCTGGCCGTGGCGCCAGACCCGGCCGGCGGGCGCCGCTGGCGACTGACGGTCGAGCGTGAGACCTTGCGCAACCCGGCCCTGGCCGCCAAGCTGGCCACCGCGCTGCAAGCGTCACTGGGCGAGCCGGTGCAAATCGAGGTCACGGTCGGCCTGCCGCAAGATTCCATCGCCCGCCGCGACAGCGCCGCGCGGGAAGCCGCCCAGCACGCCGCCGAGCAATTGATCCAGAACGACCCCGTCGTGCTGGCGTTGATGGCACAGTTCCGCACCGCCCGCCTCGTGCCGGGCTCGATCAAACCCCTGGCTGCCGATGGCGGCGAAACGAAGGCACCCACCCCATGATGAAGAACCAATTGGCCGGCCTGATGAAGCAGGCCCAGGCGATGCAAGAGAACATGAAAAAGGCCCAGGACGAGCTGGCGCTGATGGAAGTCACTGGTGAATCCGGCGCCGGCCTGGTCAAGGTGCAGATGACTTGCAAACACGACATCAAGCGCGTGACCATCGACCCCAGCTTGCTGGCCGACGACAAGGACATGCTCGAAGACCTGGTGGCAGCCGCCTTCAACGACGCTGTGCGCCGGGTCGAGTCGACCACCCAGGACAAGATGGGCAAGCTGAGCGCTGGGATGCCGCAGATCCCCGGCATGAAGTTCCCGTTCTGAGCGGCGCTGCTGGGCGAGCGTGATGCGTCGTTGCGCCGTGTTTGGAATCCTCAGCTGCCGCCCGTACCTTGTGGTTCCTGCGTGCGTCGCGCCCAGCCTGGCGGCCACTCGCAAAGCGCGGAGCCGGCGTGGCTGAGCGCAGCCTCGAAGGCTTGATCGACGCGCTGCGGCGCTTGCCTGGGGTTGGTGTCAAGTCGGCCCAGCGCATGGCCTACCACTTGCTGCAGCACGACCGAGAAGGCGCGCAGCGGCTGGCGCAGGCACTGTCCAGTGCTGCGGTGGCGGTGCAGCACTGCGCGCGATGCCACACCTTCACCGAGGCCCCGGTCTGCGGTACTTGCAGCGACCCGGCGCGCGACGCGCGGCAACTGCTGGTGGTCGAAACCCCGGCAGACCAGGCGGCGATGGAGCGCAGCGGCAGCTACCGCGGCCTGTATTTCGTGCTGATGGGGCGGCTGAGCCCGCTCGACGGCATCGGCGT
The DNA here is from genome assembly GCA_043749575.1 of Burkholderiaceae bacterium. Taxonomy (GTDB): domain Bacteria; phylum Pseudomonadota; class Gammaproteobacteria; order Burkholderiales; family Burkholderiaceae_C; genus Pseudaquabacterium. The sequence continues at coordinate 2,692 of JAYVDE010000340.1, forward strand.
GTCCGACATCGGCGTGCACCCGTTGCTGGCCCGGGCCGACGACGGTGTGGTGCAGGAGGTGATCCTGGCCACCGGCTTCTCGGCCGAGGGCGAGGCCACTGCCCATGTGCTGGCCCAGGCGCTGCGGGCGCAGGCCGGCGAGGGTTTCAGCGTCACCCGGCTGGCGCGCGGTGTGCCGGTGGGCAGCGAGCTGGAGTATGTCGACCTGTCAACCCTGGCGCATGCCCTGAGCGACCGGCGCTAGGCCGAGGTCGGGCGTCGGGGCGTCGGGCGCGCCGCTGGCGGCAGCGCCGCACAGGGTGGCGCCGCACACGGTGGCGCCACGGCTTCAGTTCGACGCCAGTCGGCTGCGGGCGGTGGGCGCCGGCTTGGCCAGGCGCTTGGCGCTGGCGCCCTTGGCACTGTCCTTGCCGCTGTCCTTGCTGGCCAGCCGCGTCGACGCCTTGGCCGCACCGGGCGCACCACCCGCACCACCCACATTCGGCACCAGCACCACCACCGCCTGACCCGGCTTGAAATGGCCGCCGGCCGTGGTGTCGTTCCAATGCGCCACCATCGCCGGGCTGACCCGGTAGCGCTGGGCCACGGCGGCCACGCTGTCGCCCTTCTTGCCGGTCTTGAAGCTCAGCCGCTTGAACGGCGGCCGGTCGGGCGCCAGCGCCAGCATCGCGTTGGCGGCGATGTGCTCGGCCACGTCGTCGGCACGGTGGGCGCCGCGCGACACCAGCAGCGTCGAGCCCTGCTTGACGACCATGCCCTTGGGGATGTTGTTTACCGCGCGCAGCCGGTCCTCGTCCATGCCGGTCAGCTGGGCGGCTTCGGCCGTCTTCAGCGTGCGTGGCGCGACCCAGGCGGTCCAACTGGCCAGCATGCCCCGGTGCTGGCCCAGCGCCCGCACGAACTGGTTGGCGTTGTCGTAGGGCAGCAGCACCTGGGCGGTGCCGGCAGCCAGGATCACCGGCTTGTTCATCTGCGGGTTGAGCTGCTGGAACTCGTCTACGGCCAAGCCGGCCAGGCGTGCGGCCACGTCGAGGTCGATGTCGCGCTCCAGGCCCACCGTCACGAAGTACGGGTGGTTCATCAGCGTGGGCAGCGTCAGACCGAAGGCCTGGGGTCGCAGCACGATGTTCTTTACCGCCTGCAGCTTGGGCAGGTAGTTGCGGGTCTCGTCGGGCATGCGCAGATCGTCGTAGCTGGTCGGCAGACCGAGTTTTTTGTTGCGGTTGATCGCCCGCTGCACGCTGCCCTGGCCCCAGTTGTAGGCCGCCAGCGCCAGCTGCCAATCGCCGAACATGCCGTGCAGGGTTTGCAAGTAGTCGAGCGCGGCACGGGTGGAGGCCAGCACATCACGCCGGTCATCGCGAAAGAGGTTCTGCGTCAACGAAAAATCACGCCCGGTGGCCGGCACAAACTGCCACATGCCCGACGCATTGGCGCTGCTCATTGCCTGCGGATTGAACGCGCTCTCGATGAACGGCAGCAGTGCCAGCTCGGTCGGCAGGCCGCGTTTGTTGACCTCTTCGACGATGTGGAAGAGGTAGCGGCTGCCGCGCTCGGCCATGCGCTGCACGTAGTCGGGGCGCGCGGCGTACCACTGCTCCCACTTGCGCACCAACTCGTTGTCCAGGTCGGGGATCGCGGTACCTTGGCGCACGCGGACCCACAGGTCGGTGCGGGCGCTGGGGGCGTTCAGGTCGACCAGCTGGGTGGGTTGCAGCGGATCGATCGCGATGACCGCGGTCGGTGGGGCCAGGACCTGGGCGCTGGCGGAGAGGCCGGCGCTGGTGGTGGCAGTGGCAGTGGCGGTGGTGGTGGTGCGTGCCGCTGCGGCGTCGGCCGCTGCGTTGACCGGCGCTGGGAGCGCCACCTCAGGCTGCGGGCTGGGGGCGGTGGCGCAGGCCGCGATCAGCAGCGGCGCCACCAGCACGGCCAGGCGTTGCAGCGCGCTGGTGTGCAGCCGCGAGGAGCCGTGCGGGGAGGGACGCGGCAAGCCGCCGGATGTTCGGGCGTGGGGAGGATTCATCAAAACTGGTTCTTCCATTCGCGCAGTGCACCCAGCACCGCGGGGCCGCTGCGGTCAGCGGCCCCGCGGTGCTGGGCGGCGGCGATCACGGCGGCGTTGTCGCAGCGCATGAAGGGGTTGATCGCGCGCTCTTGCACGATGGTGGACGGCAGCGTGGGCCGGCCCTGGGCGCGCAGCGCGCGGCAGTGGGTGATGTAGGCCGCCAGGTCGCTGTTGGCGGGCTCGACCGCTGCGGCAAAGCGCAGGTTGGACTCGGTGTAGTCATGGGCACAGCAGACCCGG